>JBGPYE010000191.1:0-4333 GCA_041493095.1 Candidatus Dormibacteraceae bacterium | reverse complement strand
TACTCGCGGCCCAGGATGATCAGCTCGAACCGCTCAACGAATCGCGGGTCGTCCTCGCGCGGCCGCGCCAGCGGCGAGATCTCGACCGGGTAGTCGATGACGAAGGTGGGCTGCCGGAGCCGAGGCTCGACGTGCTCCTCGAATAGTTCGTTGAGCTCCTCCCCGACGGCGTGCCTTCCGGTGTGCTCGAGCACCAGGTCGGCCATCCGCTCGCGCCTGAACGGTGGCGTGAGGTTCACAGCCTCACCCTGGTAGCTCGTTTCGAGCGGCCGGCTGGCCGCCATCGCGGCAACAACCATCAGGTCTTCGACCAGACGCATCACATCGTCGTAATCCGCATAAGCCTGGTAGCACTCGAGCAGGGTGAACTCCGGGTTGTGCCGCGGCGACAGCCCCTCGTTGCGAAACACGCGGCCGATCTCGTAAACGCGCTCGAATCCCCCAACCAACAGTCGCTTGAGGTGCAGCTCGAGCGCGATCCGAAGAAAGAGGTCGCGGTCGAGCGAGTTGTGATGCGTGACGAATGGGCGGGCGTGACCGCCCCCGGGAACCTCTTGCAGCACCGGCGTATCGACATCGAGGAAATCGCGCTCGTCGAGCAGACCGCGCATCGCGGTGATGATCTTGGTCCGCGCCCTGAACACGTTTCGCACAGCCGGGTTGGCGATGAGATCGACGTAGCGCTGCCGGTAACGGATCTCGACGTCCTTCAGCCCGTGCCACTTCTCGGGCAATGGCCGCAGCGACTTGGTCAGGAGCCGGAAGGATTGAACCTCGAGTGTCACCTCGCCTCGCCGCGTCCGGAAAATCGGACCTTTGACGCCGATGATGTCGCCAGCGTCGAGATCTGCGAACCGGCCGAACTCGTCCTCGCCGAGGAGCTCGCGGCTTGCCATCAGCTGGATCCGCCCGTGGCCGTCCTGCAGATCGGCGAAGACGACACCGCCCTGGAGCCTCTTGACCATGAGCCTCCCGGCGAGTGCAACTGGCTCGGTGCGCTCGCTGTCGCCGAGCAGTGCCTTCGCCGCCACGGTCGTGTGGGTGGGCTGGAATCCACGCGAATAGGGATCGATCCCCGCCTTGCGCAACCTCTCGAGCTTCTCGCGCCGGTCGCGCATTACGGCCGGCAAATCGAGCTCTGTCTCTTCCGCCACGATCGGAAAAGACTAAGGGTTAGAGCGCGACCTCCTGTTCTTCGGCCGCCGGGAAGGCGTTGACGTCCGAGCCGCCCGACTGCTGGTGGTTACCCAATGCCTCCTCGATCAGCCCGTCGATGTCGGTGTCCGAGTGCACCGGGTCGTGGTGGAAGAACGCGAGCTCCTTGGCGCCTGCCTGCTCGGCCAGGGACAGGGCTTCTTCGTACGTCGAGTGGCCGAACCCGGCGTGGGTCTTGTACTCCTCGGAGCTGTACTGCGCGTCATGAACGAGCAGGTCCGCATCCCGACACCAGTTCGCTAAGTCTTTCAGCGTGCCGTTCTCCTGGTTGGCGAACATCGCGATCTCGTTGTCGGTGGCAAAACAAAATCGCGAGGAGCCCTCGTCGATGCGGTAGCCAAAGGTCGGGATCGGGTGCATCAAAAGATGCGGCGTGATGCGGAGGGCGCCCACCTCGAAAGTCTCGCCTGGGTTGCGCTCGATGAACTCCATCTCCGCCGGCATGTGGCTCAATCGCACCGGGAAGTAAGCCGGGTCCATCTGATCGGCGAAGGCGGCCTGGAGAGACTTGGCGGAGCCCGCCGGGCCGACGATCGTCAGGTGCGTGCCCGGAACGAAAGCCGGGAGGAAGAACGGAAAGCCCTGGATGTGGTCGAGGTGGGTATGTGTGATCAAAAGGTGCGCCTGGAGCGGGTCGGTGGGGCTGAAACCGTTGCCTAGCTCGGCGATCCCAGAACCGGAGTCGATGATCAGGAGGTTGTTCTCGGCGTCTCTCACCTCCACGCACGTCGTGTTGCCTCCGTATCTCAACGTTCGCCGCCCAGGTGTCGGCCGGGTGCCGCGCGTGCCCCAGAACTTGATCCTCATCGGTCGGCGGTCACGTGGTAGATCTTCTTGTCGACGAAGACGTCGAGCAGGTCTTTGTCGAGCTTGCCCTCCGCCGCTTCGGCGTGAAGGATGTCGAGCGCAGTGCGAACCGGCACCGCCCGCTTGTACGGCCGGTCCTGCGCAGTCAGCGCGTCGAAGATGTCCGAGATGGTCATCATCCGCGCTTGCACCGGGATCTGGTCACCCGAGAGTCGTCTGGGGTAACCCGAACCGTCGAGCTTTTCGTGGTGGCCGTAAGCGATCTCAGGGATCCCGCGCATGATCGGCGTCCACGGGATCTTCGTGAGGAAGTGGAAGCTGTGCGTGACGTGCGATTCCATCTCGAGGCGCTCCTGCGGGTCGAGGGTCCCCTTGCGGATGCTGAGGAAGCGAAACTCCTGGGGATCGAGCATCGGATGCGGCTTACCCGACATGTCGTAGTACGTCTGCTGCGAGAGGAACTCGAGCATCGAAGCCTTGTCCTCAGGTAGGACTGTCGGTTCGTTCGCGGACACGATGCTCTGTACCCACTGGTTCAGCTGTGCAAGCTCTTCTTCGAGGCGTTTGTCGATCTCGGCCAGAACCGTCGCGCTGCCGCTTCCGCTTCGCATCGCTTCGAGCTTCTCGGTCGCGTACTTGACCTGGACGGATCGCTCGACGAACTGAAAGCGTGACTGGATCACCTCGAGCTGGCCGGGCATCAGCTTCTTGGCCTTGATCAGGATGTGCTCGCGCACACCGACCTTGCCAAAGTCGTGCAGCAGGCAGGCGTAACGCAGCTCTTTGAACTGGTCATCTGTCAGGTACACGTCGCGGTACTTGCCCGCGCCAAGGCCCGTCACGGCCCGGGCAAGCGCCGTGGTCAATGCTTCAACACGTCCCGAGTGACCGGCGGTGCTCGGGTCTCTTTGCTCGATCGCGGTCACGCTTGCCTGCACGAACCCGTCGAACAAAGCCTGGATCGAATCGAGCAGGTTCTTGTTGTCGAGGGCGACAGCCGCCTGGCTGGCAATCGATTCGATCATCTCCAGGTCTTCGGGCCGGAAGCTCACCACCTCGGTTTCGACCGAAGCCACGGTCAGGTGGGTTTCGAAGCGGCGCTTGGCGTTGATCAGCTGAATCGCGCCCACGACCTCGTTGTTGTAGTTCCTCATGGGCACGGTCAGCATCGACTTGGTTCGGTAGCCGAACTGAGCGTCGAAACCCTTCCCCCCCTGCGGTTTGCCCGGCGGAGGGTGATACGCGTCGTCGTAGATCTGGCTGGTCCCGACCGAAACCGTGTAGCCGACCACCGATTTCTCATCGACCGGCACCTTGAAGGCCTGATAGGTGTTGTCGATCGAGGTGTTCTGGCTCGAAGCCAGGAACAGCATCGGCTCGTCGTGGTCACCGACGGTCTTGAGCCAGAGGCTAGCGCCGTCCGCATTGGTGAGCTGGCGCATCGTCATGAGGATGAAGTCCTGGAGCTTTGCGATGTCCTTCTCAGCCGATAGGGCGATGCCGATCCGGTTGAGCTCTTCGAACTGACGGTGCTGCCGCCGGGCCTGCTCCTCGAGCTGGGTCACCTGCTGCTTGAGCGCGATGTTCTCCATCGCCATCCGCAGCAGCTCGCGCAGCGCTGCGGGAGAGGAATCCGCCGGCGGCGTGATCGTGATGTCAGCCAGTCCCTCCGGCGCCGACTGATCCGGGCCGACCACGATCAGGGCCGGGCGCACGACCTGCGCCGGGTCGATTAGCGGCTCGGCTTCAAGGCCGAGATCGGAGAGCAGCTTGGTAAAGCCAAACTGCTCCAGGTTGCCCAGGAGGTAGAGGTGGAAAGCATGGGCGGTCTTCATCCCGCCTTAATGTCTAGCATCGCCGTTCGAGTTTTGAGCGTAGATAAGACGTAAACCCTCCAGGGTCAGGAGCGGGTCGGTGGTCTCGATCACGTGGGTGAGCCCGGCCAGCAGGGCCGCCTGGCCTCCGGTCGCGATCACTTTGGCCGATCCGCCCAGCTCCGATCGGAAACGCTCGACCATCCCCTCCACCTGGGCGACAAACCCCCAGATCAGGCCCGACTGGATCGAAGCGACTGTGTTGCGGCCGATCACAGAGTCAGGCGCGACCGGCTCGACCCGGCGGAGCATCGCGGTGTGGCGGATCAGGGCGTCGAGCGAGATCTCGACGCCGGGAGCGATGGCGCCCCCAAGGTAGTCGCCCTCTGCGTTGATCGCGTCATACGTGACGGCGGTGCCAAAGTCGATCACCACGATCGGGCCGCCGTACTTCGTGTAGGCGGCCAGCGCGTTGGCGATCCGGTCGGCGCCGACGT
>JBGPYE010000102.1:0-6295 GCA_041493095.1 Candidatus Dormibacteraceae bacterium | reverse complement strand
GCGAACGAGCTCTTCAGCTGAGTGCAGCGGTCCGATGTCTGCGTTCGTCGAAGCGAGGTGCAGCAGGCCAACACCACAGCCATCGCTGTGGCGGATCACCTCGGCGTCTTTGATCGCTTCGACTGCCTGGAGGGTCGCTAAGCCTGGATGCCCTGGTCCAACACCGACGAGCTTGACTGGGCTCACGCGTCCATCCCCACCCGGGACACGCTGACAGGTTAGAGCTTTCGGGTAACCACGTAGTCGGTCAGCGCCGCGAGCGCCTCGCGCGCTTCCCCGGCATCGATGGAATCGAGCTGATTGCGCGCGGCTTCTGCAAATTCGTGCGCCCGCTCGAGGGCCTGCTGTGGAGCGTTACTTCCACGCACGTACTCGACCACCTCCTTTGCCTCTTGTGCGCTGAGCTTGCGCCCGCCTGAGAGGACGGTGTCGAGCTTGCTCGCCGTATCCGGGTCTTCTCGCGCGAGCATCAACGGCAGCGTGGCGAATCCTTCTGCGATGTCGTGGCCGATGGGCTTACCGATCTCCCCCACGCTGCCGAGGTAGTCGAGCACGTCATCGGCGATCTGGAATGCGAGACCGAGCATCTGGCCGTATTTGTGCAGTGCGTCGCGCTGCTTTGGCGGCAGCCCGGCGAGCACGGACCCGATGTCGCAGCATGCCGCGAGAAGCGTCGCTGTCTTCGCCTCGATGCGGCGCAGGTATTCGTCGACGTCGGTGCGGTAGTGATAGCGAATCGCCTGCTGTCGCACCTCGCCGGCGCAGATCTCCATCACCGTGCGCGCAAGGATGCCGACGACCTCGGTGGAGTTGGTGCGGGCCGCGTGCTCGTAGGCCTTGGCGAAATAGAAATCGCCGATCACGATCGCGGGCTCGTCGCCGAGCGAAGCGGCGACCGTTGGGCGTCCACGCCTCACTGCCGAGCGATCGATGACGTCGTCGTGCACGAGCGTGGCTGCGTGGGTGAGCTCAACGGCCATCGCCGCCGGCATTAGTTTGTCGAGGTCGTATTGGCCGCAGCGGGCGGCGAGCAGCACGAGCGCCGGGCGGAGGCGCTTGCCTCCGGCGGCGAAGAGATCCGCCATCGGAGTGGCGACGACGTCGGGATCACGCTGGATCTCGTCCCTGAGCGCCGACTCGACAGACGTAAGGTCGGCGATCACCGGACCGAAGATCTCTACGTCTTCTGCGGCTCCCAGATCTGCACCTCCTCAGCCTCGATGGCCTCGCCAAAGAGGTTCGCCGCAATGTCATCGAAATGCTGCGGCACGGCCGTGACTAGGACTTCATGGCGTGGGTTTTTCTCTGTGGCGCGCAGTCGTGAATGTTCGAGGTGGCGCTCGACCTTCGCCGCGGTTGTGGTGGCTGAGTCGATGAGCTTGAAACGCTCCGGGTAGACGCGATTGATCGCAGGCTTCAGCAGCGGGTAGTGCGTGCACCCGAGGACGAGGGTGTCGGCGCCGAGGCTCACGATGTCGGCGAGGTTGTCGCGCAGAACGCGCTCAGCGCGAGCCGAGTCGGCCTCGCCGGCCTCGACGATCTCCACTAGCTCGGGGCATGCCTTCTGGTACACGCCCACCATGGGATCGATCTCCTTGATCGCGTGGAGGTATTCCTGGCTCCGCATAGTGCCCTCGGTGGAGATGACTCCGATGCGGTTGTTCTCCGTCGCCTCAACGGCCGCTTGCGCGCCAGGGCTGATCACTCCGATGATCGGCAGCTCGAAGAGCTCTCGCGCATGATTCAGCGCGGCGGCGGTGGCGGTGTTGCAGGCGATAACGACGAGCTTGACGTCGCGCGATTCGAGGTAGCGGATGATGTCGATCGCGAACCCACGGACCTCGTCCTGGTAGCGCGGGCCGTAAGGAAAGTGGAGCAGGTCGGCGACATAGATCGTGGGCTCGAGCGGAAGTCGCTCGCGGATTTCCTTGAGTACCGTGAGCCCGCCCACACCGGAGTCGAAGATCCCAATCGGGCGCTGGTCGCCCATCTTCAGTTGTAACGCACCACTGAGATCAAACGGATTTGACCGACAGACGGTAACCCAGGCCCGGCACCGCCTCCAAGTTCACGCCGGCGTTCGAGTGGTCGGACAGCTTTCTTCGCAGCCGCTGCACGTGGGGGTCGACCGAGTGGTCGTCGAGGTCGTGCGGATATCCCCACACCTTGTCTCTCAGCTGGGCCCGCGTGAGCACGTGCTCCGGGTTGGCCGCCAGCACAGCGAGGAGGTTGAACTCGGTCATGGTGAGCGAGATTTCCTGGTCCGCGATCTTCACGCGACGCGCCGCGTTGTCGATCTGGAGCGCGCCGATGCTGAGCACGCCCTCGCGACCGCCACCGGTCTCGGCCAGGGCCGAACGCCTGAGATGGGCGTTGATGCGTGCGGCGAGGATGCGCGAGTCAAATGGTTTGGTGATGTAGTCGTCGGCGCCGACTTCGAGGCCGACCACTTCGTCCATCTTGGTCGAGCGCCCGGTCAGCATGACCATCGGGCTGATCAGGCCCTGGCGTCTTAGTTCGCGGATCACCTCGGTGCCGCTTATGTCGGGCAGCACCCAGTCGACCAGCACGAGGTCGGGCTGCCTGCTGGTGGCGAGCTCGATTGCCTGCGCGCCCGTCGCAGCTTCAATCGCTTCATGGCCCTGCAGCTTGCAGACCTCTGCGATGAGCATGCGGATCGGACCGTCGTCCTCGACCACCAGGATTCGCCGCTTGCGGCGTGTGGGTGCGGTTGTCAGTTGTGTGACGGAGGCGCGAATCCTACCCGTCGCGACTCACGCCCTGAGCGCTTCGGTCTCCTCATCAGGAGCACGCGCTTCTCCCCCCCGTCGATCACGTCGGTGAGCTCCCATCCGTCGGTGCCGGCTTGCAGCAGGAGCTTGACCAGCGTGACGCCGTCAACCAGCTGGGCCACGGTCAGAACCTGTGTGGAGAACTCCCATTCGCGCAGGGGCAGCCCGACAGTCGGCACGACACCCATCGCGGCAGCGCCGTCGCCTGGATGGTTCGGCCGCTCGGGCTCGTCCGGATCCTCGTCGGGGTCGTCTTCAAGTCGGAGGCCCATGTCCGTCGATTGTAGGAGGGCAGTACCCCCGGCGGGGGTCGAACCCGCGCTGGACCGGGTTTAAGCCGGCTGCCTCTGCCATTGGGCTACGGGGGCAACAATGATTCTGCCCCGGCGAGGCTACTTGGGGTATTCGAAAAAGCCTTTGCCCGTCTTGCGGCCGAGGCGCCCGTCCTCGACGAGCTTGCGGAGCACCTCCGGCGCGTCGTCTCCTTCGCCCTGGCGATGGCGATCCTTCATCGCTCCATAGAAGATGTCGAGGCCGCTGAAGTCGAGCAGGTGAAATGGACCCATCGGCCAGTTGAGGCCTTTCTGCACCGCGATGTCGATGTCCTCGGCGCTCGCGTAGCCGCCCTCGAGGAGCCGCATTGCCTCTTCAGATGCTGCGAACAGGATGCGGTTGACGATGAAACCCCAGATCTCCTTCTGCAGCAGCACAGGCGTCCGGTCGATGCTGCGGACGAACTCCATCGCTGTCGCGATGGTCGCGTCTGATGTCTGGGGACCTCGCACGACCTCGCAGAGCTGCATCACCGTGACCGGGTGGAAGAAGTGCATGTTGCAGCACTGCTCGGGGCGTTTGGTGTAGTCGGCGAGGCGGCTGATCGCGATGGTGCTGGAGTTGCTGGCGAGGATCGCGTCCTTTCTTGCGTGCTGGCCGAGGCTTTCGAACACGTGCTTCTTGGCGTCGAAGTCCTCGATTACCGCCTCGATCACGAGATCGGCGTCGGCGGCCGCGGCGGCGAGGTCGGCCGAGTCCTTGATGGTCGCGAGGGCTTCGGTTGCGGCCGGCTCTGCCAGTCGACCCTTGTCGACCGCGCGATCGAGCAGGCGCCGGTTCTGGGCGCGCGCACGCTCGAGCTGGCCCGGTACTGAGTCGACCAGGGTGACCTCGTAGCGACCGGACAGTGCGGTCTGCAGCGCGATCTGCGAACCCATGGTCCCAGCGCCAACTACCAACACGCGCTTCAATTCATGCATGCGAGTGAGCATGAAGGAATTTGAGGATGCGGCGCAGGCGGCGGTGGATTCGATCCCCGATGAGTTCAAGCCTTACCTGGAGAACACCGTATTCATCATCGAGGAGAGCTCGCCGGACGGGTTGATGGGTCTGTACGAGGGGGCGACGGCCCTGGCCGCCGGCGAGGGATTCCCGGAGCGCATCACGCTCTACAAGCGCGGGCATGAGCAGGCGTCGAGGTCGATGAAGGAGCTGGTCGCCGAGGTGCAGCGCACGATCCTGCACGAGATCGGCCACCACTTCGGTATGGAGGAGGACGACCTCCCGTTTTAGCGTAGGGTCCAGAACGCGCGGTCCCAAAGGATCAGCGGGTCGCCGGAGCCGGCCGTGGCTGCAGTCACCTCGCCGACGCAGATGTCATGGTCTCCGGCCTCACGGACTTCGACCAGGGCGCATTCGAGCCAGGCCGCGCATCCATCGATCAGCGGGATGCCATTGGCGCCCAGGCGGTGCGGTACCTCATGCCACGTGGGGTCGATCGCCGGAGCGCGCCCGGCAAACCGATCTGCGATGAACTCCTGGGAGCGCGTCAACACGCTGACGTTGAACGCCTTTCCTTCCACGACGGCCGCTCGCGTGGCCGCCTCGCGCTCGAGCCCGACCAAGACCAATGGCGGATCGGCTGAGATCGAGACGAGGCTGCTCGCGGTGAGTCCGCGGTAGCCGTTCCCGCTCCGCGCGCTGACGACGACAACCCCCGCCGGCACGCGCGTCATGACGTCCCGAAAATCGTGCTCTGCCACTTGTTCGCACAGCCTAACCGCGAGGCCGGGTCGCCCTACTGCGACGGTAGAATCGACGGCGCATCGAGGCGCCGTAGCCAAGTGGCAAGGCAGAGGTCTGCAAAACCTCCATCCCCAGTTCGATTCTGGGCGGCGCCTCCAGTTCAGAAGAGCGAAATTCGGGTGCGCCCGACGTATTCTTTGAACCTTTGCGATTGCGACTCTCATCCGGCTTGGTGGCTGTTCTCGTCCTGGCGACAGGGTGTGCCAGCCAGAACAGCGCCGCCAGGGCGACGCCGAAGAGTCCCCGGGTTTCGCCGTCGGCTTCGCCCACACCCTCGCCAATTGCGCCCACTACGACCAGCCCCGACAAGGACTCGTTCAAGCTCACCCTGGTCACCGCCGGCCTCCAAAGCCCCGTTTACGCGACTTACGCGCCGGACGGGTCGGATCGCCTTTTCATCGTTGAACAGACCGGCCGCATTCGCGTGTTGAGGAACGGACAACTCCTGGCCGCGCCATTTCTGGACATTCAGTCACTTGTCGTGTCTGGAGGCGAGCGCGGGTTGTTGAGCGTTGCATTTCATCCGGACTTCGCGTCAACCGGAGTCTTCGTGGTCAACTACACGCGCGCCTCGTCGAACGCAGCAGACGTCGGCGACACGGTGATTGCCCGTTACCGGGTCACGCCCCCGGGAGCTGACGTTGCCAATCCGTCGACAGGTCAGATATTGCTGACCATCGATCAGCCCCAGCCCAATCACAATGGGGGCCTTGCCGTGTTCGGCCCCGACGGAATGCTCTATGTCGGGATGGGGGACGGCGGCGGTGGTGGAGACCTGGGGGCCGGCCACGCGCCCGAAGGCAACGGGCAGAGCCTAACCACACTGCTGGGCAAGATGCTGCGCATCCAGGTGGGACGGACCGGGCCCTACTCAGTGCCGAGCGACAACCCCAACTTAGGCGCAGGCACGAAGCGCGAGATCTGGGCTTATGGGCTTCGGAACCCATGGCGATTCAGCTTCGATCGCGCCACTGACGACATGTACATCGGCGACGTGGGCCAGAACGCGTGGGAGGAGATCGACTTCCAGCCCGCTGCCGGAGTGGGCGGCGCGAATTATGGCTGGCCGGTGTGGGAAGGTTCGCACGCATACCGGGGTGGACAGCTGGTTGCTGATATCAAGCCGGTCGCCGATTACTCCCACGCAGGGGGCAACTGCTCCGTCACCGGCGGCTATGTCTACCGAGGCTCGAGAATTCCGTCACTTCAGGGGTTCTATTTCTACGGCGACTACTGCTCTGGAAGGCTCTGGTCACTGGTGCAACTCGGCGGCCAGTGGCATGCGACGCTGATCCTGGATACGGACTTTTCCATTTCGTCATTCGGCGAGGACCAAGCCGGCGAACTCTACATCGTGGACCTGAGAGGCTCGGTGTACCGCTTCGACCCGAAGTAGTTTCACCACTTGTTGCGGTGGACCATGT
>JBGPYE010000263.1:0-2750 GCA_041493095.1 Candidatus Dormibacteraceae bacterium | reverse complement strand
CGGTGATGTGGTTGAGGCCGGCTTTCACGAAAAGGCGTTGCAGATGGTTGTGAGTGGAGAAATCGACGGCGCAGCCATCGATTGCCACGTGCTTGACGTCGTGCTCCGAAACGATCCGGCCCTCGCAGAGAGGGTGAGAGTGATCGAGACTCTAGGTCCTGCGCCGAGCCAGCCTGTGGTTGTCAGGGCCGGCCTCGAGGCGAATGTAAAGGCGCGAATTCAAGAGACTTTGCTGGGGCTGCACAGCCCGGTGATGCGGAAGTTCGGAGTCGAGGGGTTTGCACCGGCGCCGGACTACTTATCGATCGCCTCTGTGGTCGGCGCGGGACCCGGCTACAAATGATTGGCGATAGCAGGAAATCGACCACCCGTACGTTAGGATTTTTAGAACACACCATCGGAGGTACCAAATGTCTTCTCTACGTCCTGCAAAGATCGTCGCAACGTTGTTCCAGATCATTGGCGGGGACCTGGCTTCGCCGGTAGACGCCGGCGGACCAGGTTGCTCGTGTGAGCAGTGCCAGAAAGCCTGGACCGAGACTCAGAAAGCGAACCGCCTCTCGCCTCGCGCCAAGGTGGGCCGGGACCTGCGCCGGGCGGGGCCTACCTAAGGGCTCGCGACCTTTTCTCCGCTGGAGCCCGGCACTCGCTGGTCTGCGATGAGAGGCAAGCCCGCCGGAGCGGGCACTCGCTGACCTAGTCGCGTACGGGAGTCGGGCTAGACCATTCCCAGTTCCCAGCGCGCTTCTTCGGACATGCGCTCGGGAGACCAGACGGGTTCGTAGACGATGTCGACGCCGGCGTCGTTGATGCCCGGCAGCGTGAGCAGGTGGTCGCGGACGTCGCTCATCACCTCGGCCGCCATCGGGCAGCCGAGCGCGGTGAGGGTCATCTTGATGTCGATGCGCTCGGGCTTGATCGCGATGTCGTAGATCAGGCCCAGGTCGACGATGTTGACCGGGATCTCAGGGTCGAAGCACTGGCGCAGGACCTCGATCACGTCCTCGGGTTTAACCGTCGCGTCAGGCGCGACCTCGGTCGTCGGTGCGAATGGGGTCATGGTGTCTCCAGTGGAAGGCCGGCGTCCTTCCAAGCCTTTGTCCCGCCGCGGAAGTTGACGACGTCCTTGACGCCAAGCGCCACGGCCATCTCAGATGCCACCGCCGAGCGCTCGCCCATCGCGCAAACGAAGATCGTGCGGTCGTGGAACTTCTGCGCGGTCGGGTTGGCCAACAGGGCGTTGAGCACGACATGCCGCGCGCCGGGCACATGCCCCTTGTTCCATTCCCAGTCCTCGCGGACGTCGACCACCTCGTAGCCCTCGTCGATCAGCTTCTTGACGTCGTCCAGCTTCAGGTCGCGAAATGTCTCTTGCTGTTCCGTCATCTCCATCTCCCTACTCCTCGTCCTCTTCATTAGCAGCCAATCCGTAAGCGCCCACCTTCAGCACCTTCAGCGACAGAAGCGCGCACTTGATGCGGGCGGGAGAGATGTCGATCCCCAGCTCGCCAAGCACGTCGGCCTTGCTGATCTTCTTGGCCTCGTCGAGCGGAAGGCCTTTCAGGCGCTCCGTCAGCAGCGAGGCCGAAGCCTGCGAGATGGCGCATCCGCGACCGTGGAACCGCACGTCCTCGATCACGCCTTCCTTGACACGGAAGTCCATGCCGATCACGTCGCCGCAAAGAGGGTTGTCCTCCTCGTGGCTGATGTCGGGGTTGTCGAGACGGCCGAAGTTCCGCGGGTTCTTGTAGTGGTCGAGGATGTACTCGCGATAGAACTGATCATCTGCAGCTGTGCTCATTTGAATATCCGCTGGGCCTCTTTGATGGAACCGACGAGACGGTCGACTTCATCCTTCTGCGTGTAGATATAGAACGAGGCGCGGGCGGTGGCCGCGACTCCAAGCCGCGTCATGAGCGGCATCGCGCAGTGGTGGCCGGCCCGCAGGCAGACCTGGTCGCGGTCGGCGATCGTCGCCAGGTCATGGGGGTGAATTCCTTTCAGTGAGAAGGAGATGACCCCGGCGCGGCGCGAGGGCGGCGGTCCGTAAACCGTGAGGCCTTCGATGTCGCTGAGCGCCTCGTAGGCGTATTCGGTGAGCTCCCGCTCATGCGAGCGAACGGCTTCCATACCCAGCTCGGTCAGGTAGTCGACGGCGGCGCCCAGGCCGATGACCTCGGCGATCGCCTGTGTGCCGGCCTCGAACTTCCACGGCAGGTCGTGGTAGGTCGTGCCTTCGAGGCGGACGGTCTTGATCATGTCGCCGCCGGACATGAACGGGTCCATCGCCTCGAGCAGCTCGCGGCGGCCGTACAGGATGCCCGCTCCGGTCGGCCCGAGCATCTTGTGTCCACTGAACGCGTAGAAGTCACAACCCAGCGCCCGCACGTCGACGCCCTGGTGCGGTGCGCCCTGCGCGCCGTCCACGAGCACAGTGGCGCCGGCGGCCTTCGCGGCGGCCACCATCTCCAGCGCCGGGTTGATGGTGCCGAGGGCGTTGCTGACCTGGCCGAAGGCGACGAGCTTGGGCGAGCGCTCGAGCAGCTTGTGGAACTGGTCCTGGCGCAGCTCACCGCGCTCATCGATGTCGACGTACTCGATGGTCGCGCCGATCGACGCGGCGAGAATCTGCCACGGGACGATGTTCGAGTGATGCTCGATGACCGTCAGGACGATCAGGTCGCCCTGCTTGATGTGCTTGCGGCCCCACGAGTACGCGACCAGGTTGATCGCCTCGGTGGTGCCGCGCG
>JBGPYE010000050.1:0-8310 GCA_041493095.1 Candidatus Dormibacteraceae bacterium | reverse complement strand
CGCAGCCTCAGGATTTGAGCGAGCTTGCATGGTAACAGGGTGCCCCTAGACGTAGAAGCAGAGAAAGATCGCGGCTCGTATGCCCCACGATCCAGGTTTTTTGGAGCGCTGCAGCAGCCTTGATGGACCCGGATACCTCAGACGAGATGGTCGACCACCTGGTCGACTTCTTCGATCGTATCGCCCCTTCGTACGACAGCTGGGCCGGGGGCCAGCACGAGCGGGTCGCCGCAAGGCTGGTCGACGTGGCCGCGCCCAAGAAGGGCGAGCACGTGCTGGATGTGGGCACCGGGACCGGGCTCGTGGCGCACCTGGTGGCGCCGAGGGTCAGCCCTGGCAGCGTGATCGGCATCGATCTCTCGGACACGATGCTTGCGCTCGCCCGCTCGAAGCGAGCCAAGAACGTCCAGTTCCTGGGCATGGCCGCCGAGCGCCTCGTCTTCAAGCCGGAGACATTCGACCTGGTCACGATGGGGGAGGCGCTCGCGTACCTGGCCGACCCCACTGACGCGCTGGCCGAGGCACATCGTGTCCTGCGCGCCGGCGGCCGACTCGCGCTTTCCTGCCAGCGGCGAAGCCTGAGCACGCGTGCACAGGATCTCTTTTTCCAGGGCCTGGCGCCGCTCGCCCGGCGTCACTATCTGAGCCTGCCGCGCTACAGCTCCGAGCGCGCGCGCTTTGGCGAGCCGGACGTGCTGCCGCAGATCCTTTCCGGCGCCGGCTTCGACGTCATGCGCGTGACCGAGATGGTGACCGGCGGCCGGTCGCGCGATGCTCACGAGTGGATCGACCTCATGTCCGGCGCCGGTCCGCTTCCCTTCACGCTGATCCGCGCGCTGGGACCTCGCTACCGGACCGAGTTGGAAGCAGAGGTCGAATCAGCGATGGAAAGCCTTGGCGATCCCGACGACGCCTTTCGCTACCACCACTCTTACTTGATCGCGGTCGCCCTCAAGCGCTGATCGATCGTCAGCAGCATCACCACAGCCGCGAGAGCGCAGATTGCCGCCGCGATGCTGAAGATCTCGCGATATTCCTGCAGGAAGGCGGCGGCGACGAGCCTGGCCAGGTGATCGACGCGCGCCCGGAGGTCGGGGTCGGTGAGGACCGGCGTGCCGAGGATCTGATGAAAGCGGTGCAGGCCGAACGCGGTCAGCGCCGACAGTCCGACCATCATCCCCATCGTCCGCGCCAGCACGACAAGGCTGGTGGCGAGGCCGTGGCTCTGGTCACGAGTCAGCGCCAGGACCGCCGCCGTCAGCGGCGCGATGACGACGCCGAAACCCAAACCGCAAACAGCGAGGGCGATGTCGGCCTGGCGTATCGGTCCGACGTAAAGGTTCAGCGCGTTCGCCGGCCAGGTGGACATCTGCAGGAAAGCGCCGGCCGAGAGCGCCATGCCGGCCACCGCCGCCACGCGACCTCCAACGCGACCGGCAGCCCATCCACCGAGCAGCGCGCCCACGGGGATCCCCACCAAAAAGCGCGAGAGCAGGAGGCCCGAGCCGAGCTGGTCGAGGTTGAACACCAGGCGGCCGAGGACTGGAACGTCGACCAGGGCGACCATGAGGGCTACCCCGATCAACAGGTTTGACGTCGAGGCGCCGATGAAGGTCCGGCTTGTGAGGAGCTCGCGCGGAACCAGTGGTTCCAGGCGGCGAAACTGCCGCCAGCCGTACACCGCGAGGAAAACGACACTCGCGATCCCGGCGGGAATCAGAAGCGCGCTGGTGGCCCGATGATCGGGATCGTCGGGGTAGAGGGCGACGACCAGCAGCCCGAGTCCGAGCCCGAGCAGCGCGGCGCTGATCCAGTCGACTGACGACGGGACTCGGGTGGATGCCGCAGGGGAACGGCGTGTTGCGATCAATAGGCCCGCCGCGCAGATGGCAGCCAGCGGCAAGTTGAGCCAGAACACAAATCGCCACCCCCCGGCAGAGGCGGCGAGAGCCGCCAGGGTCGCGCCGTAGAGGGGGCCGAACACGCTGCCGGCCTCCTGGAGGCCCGCGACCGACCCGAGAGCGAGCGTGCGGGCGCCGTTCCGGTACAGGTCCGCCGCCAGGGCCAGCGACAGGGGTACCAGGCCGCCGCCTCCGAGGCCCTGGAGCACCCGGCCCGCGACCAGCCAGGGCAGGCCCGCGAAGCTCCACAGACCGGCGGTCGCCGTGATAGCCGACCCGGCCGCGAACGCGATCATGCACGCGGCATAGACGGGCGCGCGGCCGCGCGCGTCGGAGTAGGCGCCCAGAAGAGGCATGGCGACCACGTAGCCGCCGAGAAAGCCGGTCACGATCGGCGTCGCCTGCTCGAAACGGTCGATCGTGAGCCCGACGTCGGCGATCATCGCGGGCAGCAGGGTGACGACCACATAGGCGTCGAGTGCGGCGATGAAGAGCCCGGCGCCCGCCAGACCGAGCAGTACCGGCTTTCGCACGGGCGCTACGGCGACGGCGGCGTGATGTTGACCGCGGCATTGAACCCCGAGATGTTGACCTCGACCGAGGCCTCCTTGCCGGCGTCGCCAAAAGCTCCGTCGAGGACCGCCTTGCGGATCAGGTGGTCGGACGCTCCCACCCAGAGCTCGGCGTTCACATCGACGTTCGAGCTGAGCTGCGGGAGCATTGCACTCACCTGGGCTCCGCTGTACGTCGCATCGATCTTCTGCACATCAACGTCACCAACCTTGTCTGCGCCGGCGGACTTGGGATTGCGGCCCGCAGGGATCATGGCGGGCAGGCCGGCGGCCGGATCGAAGATCTTCGCGAGGTCCGGGATCGCGGCGGCCTCATTTCCGGTCAGCTCCTGGAACGTCGAAAACGGTATGTGCAGATAGACGCGTCCGCCGGAGATGACGACCTCGAGACTGATCGTGAAATCCTGCTGCTTGACGGTGTAGATGGTGTCGCTGTCGGCGGGTAGGCGCACCGAAGTCCTGGCGCCGACCAGCGTGAAGCCCTGGAAAGTGATCGCGCCCTTGGTGAACTTGAGGGTTGCGCTCACGGTCTTCAGCTTCGCCATCGCTATTCCTGCATCGCGCAGTTCCTGCGCCGGATCCACCGACTGCTGCCGACTTCCGAAGCGGGCGACCAGCGCGAAAGTCAACACGGCGACAAGCGCCAAGGCCAGCACAGCGACGAGCCCTCGCTTCATGGCCACCACAGTACTCAGTCGTTCTTGGCGTCGCCGGCCCGGACGATGAGCCGGATGGGCCTGTCATAGAAGACGTAGTCCCATGCCCAGTTGATGAGCACGATCATGCGGCTGCGAAAGCTGATCACGTTGACGAGGTGGACGACCAGCCACATCAGCCAGCCGAAAAAGCCGGTCAGGCGCACCGGTCCGAGCTGTGCCACCGCCGAGTTGCGACCGATCGTGGCCATGATGCCGGGGTCCTTGTAACGGAAGTCGGTCGCGCCATAACCGCGCAGCACCTCGCTGATCGTGGCCGCAACCTTCCGCGCCTCCTGCATCGCGACCGGGATGAGCATCGGCAAGGGAGCGCCGCTGTCAACGGCGCCGGCGAGGTCGCCGATGACGAACACATCGGGATGCCCCGCCACCTGGAGCGTCGGCATGACCTGGACGCGGGCCTGCCTGCCAAGGGGGAGACCCAGAGCGCTCCCCAAATCAGACGCCCGAACGCCGGCCGTCCAGATGACTGTCGACGCGAAGATCTCGTGGCCGTCTGCGAGGCGGACAGATCCGGCGGTCACGTCCTGGACTCGGGCGTTGAACAGAACCTCGACGCCCTTTTTCTCCAGTGACTTGCGTGCCGCCTCACGCAGGGGAGCCGCGAAAGTGCCGAGCACTGAACCGGCCGCCTCCATGAGAATCACTCGCGCGAGGCCGAGGTCGAGGTCGTGATAGTCCTTGCGCAGCACAAGGCTGATCAGCTCGGAAAGCGCTCCTGCCATCTCGACACCGGTGGGTCCGCCCCCAACCACCACGAACGTGAGCAGCGACCTGCGCTCTTCGCGGTCGTCTGTCCACCGCGATTCTTCGAAGCGCATCAGTACACGGTTTCTCACCGCCAGGCCCTCATCGAGCTCCTTCAAGCCGAAAGCGTGGCGCGCCAGCGCCGCGTTGCCGAAGTAATCGCTCTGGCTGCCCGTGGCCAGGACCAGGTAGTCATAGGACAGCGGGCCGTGGTCGGTCAGCAGTTGATGCTGTTCGAAGTCCGCGCCCGTGACGTTCGCGAGCAGGAAGTCGGCGTGGCGCAACGGCCGGATGAGCTGTCGCACGGGACGCGCTATTTCGCCTGGGTCGAGCAGGGCCGAGGCCACCTGGTACAGGAGCGGGGTGAACAGGTGGTAGTTGTTGCGATCGACGAGCAGCACGTCGACCGGGGCTCTCTTCAACGCACGAGCGCAGGTCAATCCGCCGAAGCCGGCGCCGGCGATGACGACCCGCGGGCGGGTCATTTCTCGGGTGGCTTTCGGAACCTTCCGGTGCCCCCGTGGCGGCGGTTGGCCATCTTCTCCAGGGCGCCGGCTCCTCCGGTGGCCTCGAGGAGCGACTTGGGCAGCTTCTGCTTCTTCTTGATGACCGGCTCGAACAGGTCACCCTGCTTGGCGACGCGCGCCAGGACCTGGTCCGAGTCAAAAACGAGAAGGCTCGGGTCCTTTGCCTTCAGGCATTTCTCGACCTCAGCCCAGGAAACCGGTGTTGACACCGTCGGCCGAGCGCGAGCCCGGAGCGAGTAGACGTTCACCGTCGTCTTGTACTGGTCGTTCTGGCTCCAGTCGATCAGCACCCGGCCGGTGCGCAGCTCCTTGAGCTGCTTGTGGACGACGAGGTCGGGATGCTGCTCTTCGAACAGCTGCGCGAGCCCCTTCGACACGACCTTCGTCTCCACGTACGTGACCTTCGTGTTGAGCGGCACGTAGAGCTGAAGGCCTTTCGAGCCGGAAGTCTTGGCGCAGCACTCGAGGCCGTGCTCCGCAAAGATGTCGCGAAGCATCAAGCCCACCCTGCAGCACTCGACGATCGTCGCCGGCGGCCCGGGGTCGAGATCGAAGACCAGGGTGCGAGGCTCGGGCAGGTTCTGCGCCAGCGAAAGTGACGTATGGAATTCGAGCGTTGCAATTTGCGCAAGCCACACCAGTGTCGGCAGGTCCTGGCACAGGCAGTAATACATGTCGCGGTTGTTCCCCCCGCTCCACACCGTCGCGGTCTCGACCCACGGCGGGCGATGCTTGGGGCAGTTCTTCTCGTAGAAGAACTCTCCGTCGACGCCGTTCGGATATCGCTTGAGCGTCAGCGGATGGTCCCGCGTGTGCGGGAGAAGAAGTGGCGCGATCCTCGTGTAGTAGTCGATCACCTGGGCCTTGGTGAACCCGACCTCGGGATAGAGGACCTTCTCGAGGTTGGTGAGCTTGAGCGTGCGCCCTTCGATCTGGACCTCGACCTCGGTCGATTTAGCCACCTTCGCGCACCACCTCTTTCGCCGGCTTGTCGGTCCGCAGGCCCTTGAACGCCGGCGCGCGCAGCTGGCCTGACCTGGTCCACTCGACGAACTCGATCTCCGCGACGAGCTTCGGCTTGACCAAGTGGGCTTTCTTCGGCGGCGCTCCGATATCGAACGGGCTCTTGTCCTGCGCAAGCGGTTTCATCGAGCTCTGCAGCTTCTCGAGCATTGCGTCGGTGAATCCGGTGCCGACCTTGCCGGCATAGACGAACTTGCCCTTGTCGTAATAGCCGACGAGCAGCGCACCTGGATGGCCGCTTCGCTTGCCTTCACCATCGAGCCAGCCGCCGATCGCGAATTCCTGACGGTTGCGGTTCTTGACCTTGACCCACACACCAGTGCGCCGTCCAGGCTCGTAGGGCGAGGCGAGCTTCTTGCCCATGATGCCTTCGAGCCCGGCCTTGCGGCTCGCGTCCAACATGGCCTGGCCGCCGCCCTTCTCGTACGGCGGCGTCTGCCATGAAGCCCCTTTCAACTTCAACGCCTCGAGCTTCTTGCGCCGGTCGACGTACGTCTCTTTGAGCAGCGAGTGCCCGTCCTGCCACATCACGTCGAAGAGCATGTAGGTGACTGGGACCTCTTTCATCTTCCGGCGGATCTCGCTCTCGGAACTGAGTCCCATCCGCTGCTGGATCTCTTCGAAGCTCGGCCGTCCCTTGTCGTCCAAAGCCACGATCTCGCCGTCGAGAATGACCTGCTTGGACCCCAGCGCCCTGCCCATCGGGTGCACCTCCGGGTAGCGCGCGGTGACGTTTTCCCCGCTTCGGCTCATCAGGCGAACGGTACCGCCGTCGACGTACGCCTCCGCGCGGATGCCGTCCCATTTGAACTCGAAGCCCCAGGCGTCGTCCGGCGTCGGCGGCTTGGCGACGAGCTTGGCCATCATCGGCTCGATCCGCGCGGGCATCGGCTTGCGCTCCGGATCCTGAGGCTGATCCATGCGATGGATCATCCAGTTCTCGCCATTGGTCCGAAAAAGCACGTAGCGGCCCTGGAGCCTCTTCCCGTGGAGGATGACCATGACCTCGCGCTCGGACCATTTCTCGGTCTCGTAGGTTCCGCTGTCCCAGATCAGGACCTTTCCGGCCCCGTAGTTGCCGGCCGGGATGTCCCCGGCGAAGTCGATGTAGTCGAGCGGGTGGTCCTCGACGTGGACGGCGAGGTGATTTGTCTTGGGGTCCATCGGTACGCCCTTGGGGACCGCCCACGAGACGAGTACGCCGTCGCGCTCGAGCCGGAAGTCCCAGTGGAGCCGCCTCGCGTGGTGCTCCTGGACGACAAACCGAGGCGCCTTGGTCTCCTTGCGGGGGACCTTGGCGCCGGGCTCTGGTGTTTTCTTGAAATCGCGCTTGGCCTCGTACTCGGCGAGCTTTTTGGCCACGACTCAAGGTTAGGCTACGGCGGCTTCGCCCTTCGTCAGTCGCACCTCCAGGCCAATCCCGGCCGTGCTGATCTCGCACGTTTGGAAAGGACTTTCGGCAGCGAGGGGCTCGAACTGGGCCGGTGAGTAGGCGCGGCGCTTGAGCTGGGAGATCGGCTTCGGCTCTGGAAATACTGCTGGACGGGGTCGAAAGTCGCGTGCGTCGCACCTAGGATGTCGGACGTGAGTAGGCGCATGCGCCTCGTGTTCGCAATCATCGTTCTGCTCGCGACCGTCGAGTGCCTGTGGCTGCTGTTCGTAGGGGCGCTCGAGTGGAATCTCAGAAATCTGTGGCTGAAGCCAGGGGACCCGCAGATGGCGATCAACGCCCGCACCGCCGTCGCGGACTTGATCTTCATGGCGCTGAACGTCATCGCACTGGTGGTTTTCATCAAACGACGACGTGGCTTCGCGGTATTGCTGATCGTTGGAGTTCAGCTTTTCGACGCGGTGAACCTGCTGTACGCAGGCCTTGAGTCTGCTGCGGGCGGGTTTTGGGATACGGCAGCTTTCCGTTGGGTGATTGCGGTAGTGCCCCTGGCGATAGCGCTGCTTGTCCTCTGGCATCGGAGCGTTGACGCCGTCGAACGCAAGTCGCAATTGCTGCATGCTTGACGGCTCGACGCTCGGGACCCTCGTCGAGCTGATGGTCCGAGCCGAGATCCTGGCCGGCTCTGACGGCCGCCTCATTCCGTCCCGCTTCGAACCTGACGTCGATCACCGCGACCTCATCGTTGCGGACGTGGGTGGCTACGGCGCCATCTGGCTTCAGGTCAAGGGCACGACGCACCCCGACAAAGAAGGAAGGGTCGTCGCCTTCGCCAACTACCCGGCCGATACGATTCCAGAAAGCACCCGACTCTTCTATCTGGTCTGCCTGCTCGATCTCGAACAGCACCTACTCGCGAGACTGTGGCTCGTCCCCTCCGCGGACTTCAACCGCATTGCGTACCGCGAACACTCGTCGCGCGCGGGCCGGGTCACCCTCCAATTCTCGTGCCTCGCCGCAGGGGACGAGCGTTGGGACAGGTTCGAAGTGCCCAGGCTGGAGATTGCATCCGCGCTCGAGCCTCTGGTAGGCGCCCTCGGCCGCGCATCCCTCGACGAGTTGAGCTCATTGAGGGAGCAGGTTCGTTAAGAAAATGCTGTGAACATCTTCCGCAAGGCGTATTCAGTCGGTGGCGTGGTGCTGCTGCTGGAATTCTTAACGCAGTTCTACGTCATCGCGGCGTCGATGTTCACCACCATGTCAAGGCAGATCGCCGAGGCGACGAACGCTGAGGTCGCAACAACAGCGCTCCAGAACGTGGAGCCATTCACCGCGGTTCACGCCGTCAATGGAGTCTTCATCATCCCATCGACCATCCTGGTTCTCGTCGGCCTCTCCTTCGGCGCCCGCTATCCCTGGAGGACGACAGTACTG
>JBGPYE010000200.1:0-4193 GCA_041493095.1 Candidatus Dormibacteraceae bacterium | reverse complement strand
CTTCAATCGCTGACCTCGGCGTAGCCCAGCTTTCGGAGCTCGCGACGGATGGTCTGCGCAGCTTCATCCATCGTCCCGGGATCCGGGTTGGGGTCCTGGTTGCCGAAATCAAGATCGTGAACCCCGCGAATAGGCGCCACATGGACGTGGCAGTGGGGGACCTCGAGGCCGGCCAGCAGGACGCCAATCCGCGCCGGCTTGAATCCCGCCATCTGAGCCTTGCCAATGGCCTGCGCGGTCTCGAAAAGATGGTCGAGCAGCGCGGTGTCCAGGTCCAGCCAGTGGTCGATCTCGGCCCGAGGAACGACCAGGGCGTGGCCCGGACGCAGTGGCCGGATGGACAGGAACACGACGCATGACTCGTCCTTCCACACGAATCGCGCAGGCAGCTCGCCGGCGATGATCCGGCTGAAAACACTCGGCATCCGATAAGCCTAAAGTCGGAACGTGACCGCTGCGGCCCAGCTCGTCAACGCCACGAAGAGATACGGCAGCGTCGAGGCGTTGAAGGGCGTCAGTCTTGACATTGAGCTCGGCGAGGTGGTCGCCATGCTCGGACCCAACGGCGCCGGCAAAACGACTGCGATCAGCCTTCTTCTCGGCCTGCGCAAGCCGACCTCAGGCAAAGCCCTGCTGTTCGGATTGGAACCTACCAACCTGCTGGCCCGCAGCCGGGTGGGCGTGATGCTGCAGGAGTCGGGTGTGCCCGGAATGCTGAAGGTCTCCGAGATCGTGGACCTGTTCCGTTCCTACTATCCAAATCCGCTCCCTCGTGAACGCGCGATCGCGATGGCGGGGCTCGAGGAGAAGGCCAACTCTCTTGTCAAGGAGCTGTCGGGCGGGCAGCGGCAGCGCCTCTATTTCGCGCTGGCCGTATGCGGCAACCCGGACGTCCTGTTCCTGGACGAGCCGACTGTCGGGATGGATGTCGAGGGTCGCCGCTCGTTCATCGAACGAATCGCCGAGTTCGCTCACATGGGAAGGACGGTGGTGCTCACCACTCACTACCTGGAGGAGGCCGACCAGCTGGCCAGGCGCGTGATCGTCATCGATCGCGGCGTGGTCATCGCCGACGCACCACCCGCGGAGATCAAGTCCAAAGTCGCGGGCAAGCGGGTCCGGTTTGTCGCCCTCGGTCTCGACGAAAAAGATCTGCAGGGACTTCCCATCAGCGCGTTCACGATCAAGGACCACAGCGTGCAGCTTCTGACCAACCAGCCCGAGGAGGTGCTCCGCGAGCTCTTCCGGCGCGAAGTGCAAATCTCCGACCTCGAGGTTTCGGGTGCAGACCTGGAGGACGCCTTCATCGCCCTCACCACTCATTCAGTAAAGGCGACACAGTGAGCGCGGCGGTGACCGCTCCCGCCCGAGCGCCCATCTGGCCGATGCTAATTCGCCAGACCTGGGCGGAGTTCCTGAAACTCTGGCGCGTACCGGCCTTCAGCGCGACGAGCCTCCTCCTTCCGATCGTCTTCTACGCGTTCATCGGAATCGGACAGGCCTCCCAGGTTCTCCAGGGCACGCACGTGACGTTTGGCGCCTACTTCCTCGCTTCGATGGCCGTGTACGCCGTGGCCAACGTGATGATCTTCAGCTTTGGAATCTCGGTGGCGACCGAGCGAGGCATGAAAACCGACCTCCTCATGCGCGCCACGCCGCTCCCGCCCCTGGTCTACCTGCTGTCCAGGTGCATCACTGCAATCGTCTTCGCGGCCTTGACCCTCGCCGTGCTGTTCCCGTTCGCGTATATCGCCGGCGGGGTCAGGCTCGAGGCCGAGCAATGGTTCACGCTGGCGTATCGAGTGCTGTTCGGATCGATTCCGTTCATCGCTCTGGGATTTGCGATCGGCTACCTGTCCGGTCCCAACTCGGCGGTGGCCGTGATCAACCTCATCTACCTCCCGACCGCATTCGCGTCAGGGCTTTTCTTCCCGAAGCAGCTGCTGCCCGAGATCATCCAGCACGTCTCGCCGTATCTCCCGCTGTACCGGTTTGGGCAGCTGGGTTGGGACGCGGTGGGAGCGCCGACGAGCGAATCCGTCACCACGGACTGGCTCTACCTGATCGGATACGGCGTCGCTTTTTTCGCGATTGCGATCTGGGCCTACCGCCGCGAGGAAAGCCGCAAATTTAGCTAAAGGTATGAGCGAAAACCCGGGTGGTTTCCCTCATCGCCCGTCGGCTTCGCCGAGGGGCTGCTCCCATTCCGGTATACGGTTGGGACGTGATCAAAAATCTGAAGCCCAACAACGCAAGGAGACAGATGTACAAAGCCGCGAGCCGGGCGAAGCCCGGTCGCCCTGGCCACGCCAGCACGAATTATCTACCGACCCAGAACTTCTCTGGCAGCTCGGCGCCAAAAGACTCTTTGTAACGGCGCCCAAATTCGGCCGGCGTGTAGTCGTGCTCGATGGTGCCCACCTGCTCGATCACGTAGGTGGCCGCGAGCGAAGCCACCCTGCCGGCCGCCTCGAGGTCCAGCCCCCTCAGCAGCCCCGCCACCAAACCGGCGCGATATGAATCGCCGGCGCCGGTCGGGTCCGACTCGCGAACCGGCGACGCTGCGGGTATCTCGACCGTCTTCTGGCGAGTCGCGATGCGAGATCCTTCGCGGCCCAGCGTGGTGACCACGATCTCCGCCAGCTCGAGCAGCCCCGCGACGTCGCGGGTCGTGCGCTGCTCTATGAGCTCGAGCTCGTAGTCGTTACCGATCACGATCCACGCGCCGCGTGTGCCGTCGATCACGTCCTCGGCCGACATCATCGGCAGCTGGTGCGCGGGGTCGAAGACGAAGCGGATGCCACGTTCGCGGCACTCATGCACCAGCCGCTTCATGGCGCCTGGATCGTTGGGACCGATGATCACCGCCTCGGGCTCCGGCGGCCCATCGTCGAGTCCGAGCATGCCCGCCCGCCACATCGCGCCGCCGTAGTAGCCGGTGAGCTGGTTGTCGTCCATGTCCGTGGTGGTGAACCCGGTCGCGCTCAGCTCGCCCTCGAGCAGACGCAGCCCGCGGCAGTCGATGCCGCGGGCGGTCAGCCAGTCGCGGTACTCGGTGGCGTCAGTGCCCGCGGTGGCGAGGACTGCGGATGGGTATCCGAGCAGCGCGAGGTTGAAGGCGTAATTTCCGGCCACCCCGCCGCGGCGCTTTTTGAGGTCGTCGACGAGAAAGCTCAGGTTGAGGATGTGCGTCTTGTCGAGCATGATGTGGTCTTTGAAGCGGCCCTTGAAGGTAAGGATGTAGTCGTATGCGATCGAGCCTGTGCAAACGACGGTCATCGCTTCGACACCGGGCAACAAGGCTAAAGAAAAAGGGCGCCCTGCGTTGGGCGCCCTTTTGGTTCGATTCGGATTAGGCAGCGCGGCGGCGTGCGGATACGCGGCGGCCAGTCGCCCGGCGGATCTTGACCACGGGCCTCTTGGCCACAGCCTCGCGGCGAGGCGCAAGCTCGGTCGCCTGCTCGAGGCGGCTCGCGGTGCGTGCGATCGTCTTGAACGAGCCGTTGAAGATGCGGAGCGTCCGCATGGCGACGTCACCGACCATGTCCGGGCGGCGTGCCTGGACCTTGACCAGCTGAAGTCCCTTGATGGCGACCTTCTCGGGAAGCTTCCCGTTGAGGTCCATGCCCCACAGCGTCACCTTCTCCGGAAGGATGGCGTTCAGGCGGGCGTTCAATCGACGGTTGACCTTTCGAGCGGTCGGTGCACCCTTCTTCTCGAATCCACGGACCTGCTTGCGGGCCGATCCGATCGGGTCAGAGGCAACCTCGGCCGCGGCCTTGGCCGCTCCGATGGCAACTTCCTCGACGGTGTTGGCGGCGTCTCCGAATTTGGTCTCGCTCATATGTCTTCAGCCTCCTGGTGCTGTCTTGAATTTGATGTCTTGACGCAATGCATCATAACGCACCGCGTCATTCGTGTCAAGGGGCCTTGTCTGGGTTGGTCCCTCTCACGCGCGCGATCAACAATTCAGCGGAGGGACCGAACACGTCGTAATGGGCCACTTTGCGGCGCTTTTCGGGCTGGATCCACTCCGGGCGAAGTCCGTGCTGCCGCCCCCACTCCTCGAGCGCCGGCCGCAGGCCGATCACGTGCAGGAAAGGCTTTTCACGCGTCATTCCCCGGATCTTTGAGCCGTGGTAGTAGTCGAAGTTGCGGTGGATCGCGATGCCGCCGGCCTCAGCGAAGGCGAT
>JBGPYE010000151.1:0-4924 GCA_041493095.1 Candidatus Dormibacteraceae bacterium | reverse complement strand
CGGGCCGGTGCTACGGTTCGCTCCGGTATATCGCTCGCATATCGGGTCGAGCGGCAAGCGAAGGGGTTCGACAGGGGATGGCTTCCGCGGCGCCGGTTGAGGCGTTCGATGGCGCTCGCTCGCAGAGCGAGGAAGCCTACCTGCGAATCCGCGAACGCATCGTCTCCCTCGACATGCGCCCCGGCTCGGTCGTCAACGAGGGCCGCCTTCGCGAGGAGCTGAGGATCGGCCGGACTCCCATCCGCGAAGCGCTGCAGCGCCTGGCGCGGGAGAACCTGGTCCGCTCGATCCCCCACCGCGGCACCTTCGTCACCGACGTCAACATCACCGACCTCGCCCGGATCACCGAGGTGAGGGTGGTGCTCGAGGGCCACGCGGCCAGGCTGGCGGCAGAACGATTGTCCGGCGCCGACCGGGAGTCGTTGAGCACGCTGGTCGAGGCGCTGGAGGAGGGGCCGAGCCTGGACCAACGCGAGCTGATGCGGCTCGACCAGCAGATCCACCGCCAGATCTATCGAGCGGCGCGCAATACGTTTCTCGAGGCGACACTCGAGCAGTACTTCAACCTCAGCCTGAGGCTGTGGTACCTGGTCCTCGACCGCGAGGTGGGCTTGCGCGAGGCGATCAAAGAGCACGTCGAGCTCCTGCAGGCGATCCTCGCCGGCGACGCTGCGCGCGCGCAGGACAGCATGCACCGCCACGTGACGGGCTTCGAAAAAGAGATCCGCAAGGTCCTGGTCGAGCGATAGGGATGCCGAGAATCTTTTTCGCCACCGACCTGCACGGATCGGAGATGTGCTGGCGCAAGTTCCTCAACGCGGCCAAGTTCTACGACGCCGACGTCCTCATCTGCGGTGGGGACATGACGGGCAAGGCGATAGTGCCAATCGTCGAGGAGGATGGTCGCTTCACGGTCACCATTGGTGGACAGACCCAGACGGTCGATCCCGACCAGGTCGGCGACGTCGAGGGACAGATCAGGCGCAAGGGCTACTACCCGCTGCGGATGAACGTCGAGCGCTTGCATGAGCTCGACCAGCACCCCGAGAAGCGTGCGGAAACCTTTCAGCAGGTGATGCTGGACGGTGTCCAGCACTGGATGGAAATGGCCAAGGACAAGCTCGGCGGGTCAGGCGTGCGCGTCTATGTATGCCCGGGTAACGACGACGAGATGGAGGTGGATGACGTCGTCCGGAAATCTGACATGGTCCAGCTCGGCGAGGGACAGCTGCTGGAGATCGACGGGTTCTCGATGATCTCCACGGGTTGGTCCAACCACACCCCCTGGAACACGCACCGCGAGGAGACTGAGGAGCAGCTGGGCGAGCGCATCGAGGCGATGGCGAAGCAGGTGGCTGACCCGTCGCGCGCCATCTTCAACCTGCACTGCCCGCCCTACAAGTCCGGCCTCGATGAGGCGCCCGCCATCGACGCCGACCTCAAGCTGCTCCATGGCGGCCGGGCGCTCCGGCCGGTTGGCTCGACAGCCGTGCGCGAGGCGATTGAAAAGCACCAGCCGCTGCTGTCGCTGCACGGGCACATCCACGAGAGCAAGGGCGCGGTCAAGCTCGGAAAGACGCTGTCGATCAACCCCGGCAGCTCTTACGAGGAGGGAATGCTCATGGGGGCGATCATCCAGCTCGATCCCAAGAAAGGCATCAAGAGCTACCAGCTGGTCAACGGATGAAGGAGTAAGGAGAGGGAACATGGCTGACACCACGATGGGGACGGCGACGAGACCCGCGCTGTTCCTCCGCAACGCGACGGGACTCGTCAAAGCCTGGTCGACCTTCGACGCGTTCATCTATTCGTTCTGGTCCGTGAACCTGATCACGCTCGGCCTGTACGGAATGTCTTTCGTCTACACGGTTCCCGACGGCCAGCTTCTCGCCGCGATCCTGCTGTTCGGCGTGCTCACGACTTTCCTTGTCATCACCTACGCGATGTTGGTCAGCGTGATGCCGCGCACCGGCGGTGACTACGCCTGGCAGAGTCGCGTCCTCGGCGGCGGACTCGGTTTCGTCCTGTCCATCACCGGATGGTGGTTCACGCTGTTCCTCTGGGCGCCGATCTACGCGAACATCCTGGTCGTCCAGTTCTTCTCGCCTCTCGCCTACACGCTTGGCTGGACCGGCGTCGCCACGTTCTTCACCAGCCAGACGGGAATCTTCGTCGCCTGCTTGATCGTGCTCGCGTTCGTGAGCATCGTCGTCACGATGGGGATGGAGACCTACGCGCGCATCCAGAAGGTGTGCTTCTGGATCGGCATCGCCGGCCTGGTGGTCGTGTGCGGGCTGCTCCTCTTTGCGAGCCCCCAGGACTTCCAGAACGCCTTCAACCGCGAGGCGACGAGCCTGTTCGGCGCGCCTGCCGGTGCGTACCAGGCCACGATCGACTCGGCCAGCAAGACGTTCGCCGGCTCGGACTTCGGAACGCTCGCGTTCGGTCCGCTGCTCCTTCTGCTTCCCTGGCTGGCCTTCTATCTGCTCTGGCCCAACTGGGGCGCGACGCTCTACGGCGAGGTCCGCGGAGCCAAAGACATCCGCAAGCCTTTCTGGAGCATGTTCGCCGGGCTGTGGGTCACCGTGGCCATGGTTGCGGTGGTCGTGATCCTGATCGATAAGACCATCGGCTGGAACTTCTACCAGTCGGCCAACGCGGCTTACTGGAACAACCTGTTCGCAGTCGAGGGCGCCGTTGCGCCGCCGGTTCCGATCTGGCCCTACCCCGTGATGTTCGCGGGATTCCTGGTCGACAGCCACATCTTCCAGGCCCTGCTGATCATCGTCATGGGCCTGTGGTTCTTCGGCTGGGCCGGAACGCTGTTCCTTTCCTCGACCCGCGTCATCTTCGCCGCAGCCTTTGACCGCGTGCTGCCTTCGTGGGCGGCCAACATCTCGGCCAAGCGGCGCGTGCCTTACGGCTCGCTGATCCTGATGATCGTTCCGTCGATTGTGATCAGCGCGATCTACGCCTACAAGCCGGACTTCACGAGCGTGTTCCTGGACGCTACCGCGATCCTTGCCTTGACGTTCCTTGCGACCACGGTCGCCGCGATCATCCTGCCGTGGCGGCGCAAGGACCTCTACGACGCCTCGCCGATCGCGCAGTACAAGATCGCCGGGGTGCCGATGATCACGGTCGTCGGTGTGATCACCGGATTGTTCCTGCTCTTCATGCTCTACCAGTGGTCGTTCAACAGCGACAACCTCTATGGAACGTCGTTGCAGAAGACTCCCAACTCGGTCATCTACTTCGTCGCGACCTATGTCGTGGCGATCGTCATCTACGTCGTCGCCCGAGTGGTGAGGAAGCGCCAGGGAATCGACCTGGCCCGCATCCACCACGAGATTCCGGTTGAATAGCAGCTCCAACGGCCGCCGGGCTTTTGCCCGGCGGCCTACTTTCTAACCGATGCTGGAATACACACTCCGCACTTACCAGAGCCCGACCCGCCTCGTGCAACGCCTCGGCGCGATCAAAGAGCTGGGCGCCGAGGCGAGCCTGCTGGGCATTCGCCGCCCGCTGCTCGTCACCGACGGGGGCGTGAAGGCGGCCGGCCTGCTGGATACCGCGCTCGAATCGTTGCGGGGCTCAGATGTCGAACCGGTCGTCTTCGACAGGGTCAAGGCCAACCCTGGAGTCGAGCTGGTGGACGCCGGAGCCGCCGAGTACCGCGCGCAGGGATGCGACGGGCTCGTGGCGATCGGCGGAGGTAGCTCGATGGATACGGCCAAGGGCATCGGGGTGGTCGCGGTGCACGACGGCAGCATCGTCGACTACGAGTGGGGCCACAGCCCGATCCGCTCTCGGATCCCGCCGATGATCGCCGTCCCGACGACAGCCGGAACGGGCAGCGAGGTCACGCTCTGGGCGGTGATCACGGACCCCAAACGGAAGATCAAGTTCAACGTCGGCGGCACCCCAGACATCGCTTCGTGGGTCGCGCTGATCGACCCCGAGCTGACGGTCAAGCTGCCGCCTGCGGTTACGGCCGGCACCGGCATGGACGCGCTGGCCCACGCGGTCGAGTGCTTCACCATGGTCTATCACCAGCCGTTCACCGACGCGGTGGCGCTGCTGGCGATGGAGTACGTCGCGCGCTACCTCCGGGTCGCGTTCTCGCAGGCAAACAACCTCGAGGCGCGGTATCACATGAGCGCCGCGGCGATGCTGGCGGGTCTCGCGTACGGAACCGACTCGGCAGGAGCCGCGCATGCCATGAGCCAGACCGCAGGCGGCGTGCACGACGCGCCGCATGGACAGCTGACGGCGCGCCTGCTCGGACCGGTTATGGAGTACAACCACTCGGGCGAGCCGGAGCGGTTCGCGCGCATGGCTACCGCTTTCGGCCTCGACACCCGCGGAATGTCGACTTGGCGGGCCGCCGAAATGGCAGTCGAGTACGTCCACCAGCTCACCAAAGACGTGGACATCATGGGCATGGAGGAGCTGGGCTTCAGCGAGGAAGAGATCCCGATGCTCGCCGACAAGGCGTTCGCCGACCCCCAGACGATAGGCAACCCGCGAGACGTCGACGCCTCGGCTTACCGGCGAATTTACAAGCAGGCTTTCGCTGCCAAGCCCAATGGAGCTAAAACAAAGAGGTGACCATCGACGTCGCCAGGTCAGTGAAGAAGATGTTCGTCGACGGTAAGTGGACCGAGTCGGAGAGCGGGCAGCTCTTCGAGGCCACGAGCCCCGCGACCGGCGAGGTGATCGCGCAGGTGCCGAAAGGCACGCGGGCGGATGCGCAACGAGCTGTCGAGGCTGCGCACAAGGCCAGAGCGGCGATGGCGATGCTGAAAGGGTTCGAGCGCTCCAGGCGCCTGCACCGGATCGCCGAGGCGATCGAGCGACGGCGCGAAGAGCTGGGCCGCCTGCTGACCCTCGACCAGGGCAAGCCGCTGGTGGCAGAGGCGCT
>JBGPYE010000255.1:0-2924 GCA_041493095.1 Candidatus Dormibacteraceae bacterium | reverse complement strand
TCCTCGCGGGCGAGGACGGCGCGGCGAACGGATGCGCCCGCACGGCGGCCGCTTCCGAGTGGCTCTGCGATGGTGACCTCGACGGGATCGCCGGGCGCTACGTCCAGCCCATGAAGCCACGCTGCGGTGCGGCCGGAGAATGCAGCGGAGACGGGCAAACGCGTGGCGACAGCAGTGAGCATCAGCTGCGGGCTTTCCTTCAAACCCACCCAGCGATAGAGACCTGAGCCCAGCCGGCGGTAGCCGGTTCCGCGCAATTGGCGGCGGGTGACACCCACGCCACTGGCTTCCGCAGCTGTGAACGGCCTTGTCCTGAGCGCGACAGGCACCGCGTGTTTGAGCGGCACCGAACAAGGATCGCTACCAGGGCCAACTAGTACAACGTCACCCGTTAACAACGACCATCTGTGCCCGAATGGCCCTATCCATGGCCCGGTTTGTGACCAACTGCGCCCGAATGGCGGAATCTCATAATTGGGCCCGTGGATCTTCGGGGGAAGACCGTTCTGCTCACCGGTGCGTCGACTGGCCTTGGACCGCACATCGCACGACGCTTGCACAAGGCCGGTGCGAAGTTCGTGCTGTCTGCTCGCAACCAAGAAGCGCTGAATCGCCTGGCCGAAGAGCTTGGCGACGCGCGCGTCATTGTGGCCGACCTTTCACGGCTGGGCGAGGCGGAGCGCCTGGCAAAAGAGGCCGGGGACGTGGACGTGCTGGTCTCGAATGCGGGAGTGCCGGCCAGCGGACGGCTCGCCACCTTCAGAGTCACTGAGCTGGATCGCTCCATTGCGGTGAACCTGCGCGCAGGAATCGTGCTCGCGCACCAGCTCCTGCCCGCAATGCTCGATCGCAAAGGCGGACACATGGTGTTCATGTCATCGATCGCGGGTATCGTGCCCCAGGCCGGCAACAGCGTTTACAACGCCACCAAGTTCGCCCTCCGCGGATTTGCCCTGGCATTGCGCGAAGAGCTGCTGGAGACGCGGGTCGGTGTCTCCGTGATCTGCCCAACATTCGTCAGCGAAGCCGGCATGTGGGCCGAGACAGGCCTCAAGGCGAATCCGATGGCGGGGGAGGTATCGCCCGCGGAGGTCGCCGACGCTGTTTGGTACGCGATCACCCGCAACCGGGCCGAGATCGACGTGGCGCCGCTCCAGCTGAAGGCGAGCCTCAAGGTCCAGGCGCTTGCGCCAGGCCTTTTCGCGGCGGTGGCACGGGCTACGGGCGCCACGAAACCGAGCGAGGAGCTGGGGGAGCGTCAGCGTAATAAACGCTAAGATTCGAGACAACATGAGCCGAAACGAGCGCCTTGAGGGGTCCCCGCGAAATCACGGCGCAGCCTCTGATTTCGTGGGGTCTATATCCGTACCCTCGCCGGCTCAGTCGCGCTAAAGCGACCTACGCGCCGGCGCTCTTGATTCCCAACGAATGATGAAACACGTCCCCACGAACGAGATGCCGAAAGCGTTCGATCCTCAGGCCATCGAGGCCGGCTGGTACGCGCGCTGGGAGTCCGGCGGCCTTTTCGTCGCCGACGCACACAGCAAGAAGCCGAAGTACACGATCTGTCTGCCGCCGCCAAACATCACCGGCGAGCTGCACATGGGTCACGCCCTCAATCACACCCTCCAGGACATCTGCGCGCGTTACCGGCGGATGGCCGGCTACGAAGTCCTCTACCTTCCCGGCACCGACCATGCCGCGATCGCGACCCAGAACGTGATCGAGAAGCAGTTGGCTGCTGAGGGCATGACAAAAGAGCAGTTGGGACGCGACGCGTTCACATCTCGCGTAGACGAGTGGTACCGCGAGGTCGGCGAGACCATCGTCAGCCAAGACCGCATCCTGGGCATCTCGCTCGACTGGTCGCGCCTTCGCTTCACCATGGACCCGCGCTACGTGCGTGCGGTCATGACGGCGTTCGTTGCGTTCTACGAGCGCGGCTGGATCTATCGCGCGCCACGAATCGTCAACTGGTGCCCCCACGACAAGTCCGCCATCTCCGACCTCGAGGTCGACTGGCATGAGCACCAGGACACGCTGTACTTCATCAAATATCCGATTGAAGGTGGTGGCGACGTCGTCATCGCGACCGTGCGTCCTGAGACGATGCTGGCCGACACCGGGGTTGCGGTGAACCCCATGGACGAGCGATATAAATCATTGATCGGCAAGACCGCGATCCTCCCACTGGTCGGGCGCAAGCTGCCGATCGTCGGCGATGAGGCGGTCCAGAAGGATTTCGGCACGGGCGCGCTCAAGGTGACGCCCGGCCACGACCTCATGGACTACGAGATCGGCCAGCGGCATTCCCTGGAGCTGATCAACGGCATGCACCCGGACGCCACCATGAACGTCCCGGGCCTGCCTTACGACGGCCTGCCGGCGCTCGAGGCTCGCAAGAGGGTCGTCGACGATCTGAAGGCGCAGGGATTCCTGGTCAAAGAGGAGCCTTACACGCACGAGGTCGGCCACTGCGATCGCTGCCACACGGTGATCGAGCCGCTGATCAGCGAGCAGTGGTGGCTGCGCATGGAGACGATGCGGGACAAGGCGCTGGCCGCATCCGCCGCCGGAAAGGTTCGCTGGCACCCGGAACGCTACGAGCGCACTTACCTCGACTGGCTGCGCGGTCTGCGCGACTGGAACATCGGGCGGCAGCTGTGGCTCGGCCATCGCGTCCCGGTCTGGCACTGCGAGAACGGCCATCAGATAGTGGAGGTCGTGCCTCCCCGTGAGTGCACGGATTGCGGGAGCATCAACCTGACCCAGGATCCCGACGTGCTCGACACGTGGTTCTCGTCCGCGCTCTGGCCGTTCGCGACGCTCGGGTGGCCTGAGGAGACCGACGACCTGAACGCCTTCTACCCGAATGACATGAACAGCACCGCGCGCGAGATCATCAACCTCTGGGTCAGCCGGAT
>JBGPYE010000176.1:0-4546 GCA_041493095.1 Candidatus Dormibacteraceae bacterium | reverse complement strand
GGCGACCGCCGACCAGATCATCGAAGCGGTGCGCCGTGCGTCGAAGGGCGAGGTGCTGATTCCCGTCGAGCTGTTCGCGCGCGCCATAGCCCGGCAGCGGGGAGTCGTCACCAAGAGGCGGGAGCGAGAGCAGCTCCTGGCGCAGTTCACGCCTAGGGAGCTCGACATCCTGGGTCTGCTCGCCGAGGGCCTTGACACCGCCTCGATGTCGCATCGCCTCGGCATCGCCCCTCACACGGTCGAGTGGCACGTCCGCCACGTGATCGAAAAGTTGCAGGTTCACTCCAAGCTGCAGGCTGTCATCGCCGCCGCGCGCTTAGGCCTGATCGAGCTCTAGGCGTCCGTTCACGCCATCCACCTAGAGGGGCTGGAGCCCGTGTTCAAACATGGCGACAGGTGGCGGGATGTCGCGTACTAATCGGGCGTGAAGATTTTTGTGGTTGCCCTGTTTGGCATCCTTGCCGCCGCCGCCTGCAGTGGCGATAGCACCGCCGCGACGCCAACACCACCTATTGATTTCACAATGGCGGCTCAGAACGCAAGCGTCGCTTACGGAACGGGCACCGTGGTCAAGGGAACCGGTTCATTCACCGTCACCATCAAGCTGACCGGGTTGACGCCCAATTCGAGCCATGTTTCTCATGTGCATGCCGGCAGCTGCGCCGCACCCGGCGGTATTGCCTTTGCTTTGCAGCAGGTCATCGCCGACTCCACCGGCGCGGTGACAATCGCGACCACAGTCCCTGCCGGATACGTGGTGCCCGCGTCAGGTTGGTACGTCAACGTGCACCACGGCCCGGATTTCAGCGCCCCCGCAAACGCACCGAGCGACTCTTGTGGAGATCTTCCGGCCGCCTGATACCCACCGGAGCCATCCTCTTACAGGGGCGGGCGGCAGTGCTCACCCATGGCGACAAAACAGGCCCTCGAGCGTAGTACTGGGGCGTGCAGCTGAGAAGAGGCCCACCCGAGGCCCTCCGACCTGACGCCCGGACCCCGCAGCTCCGCGTGGTGAAAGCCCCGTTGCCAACCTCACGCGCGCCACGGGGCTGGGCACGCTTGAAGCTGTTCAACAGCTATTCCTTCCGGATCGTAGCCGGGCTGCTGCTGGTGTCGATCCCACTCTCGATCGTCCTCGGGTTCGTGATGTCCAACTGGAGCGCCCAGACCAGCATCAATCAGTCGCAAGCGCGCGCGGAGGCGACCGCGGAGAGCGCCGCCGTCCGCATCAATGACTGGCTGGACGAGCGAAAGGCAGAGCTTCGCCACATGGCTCACGACTACATCGGCGAAGTCTCGATGCCAGACCTCAACGCAAATCTGCTGGGGTCGGTCCCGTCGCATCCGACCTTCGACAATCTACAGATCGTCGATCGAAGCGGGAACGTCGTCGCGTCGGCTCGACCCGGCGTAGTCCTTTCAGCCACGCCTTCAGGCGCACCGTTTGCCACCAGCCTGAGCGTGGAGACTCTGGGGCCGGTTCAGCTTGGTAAGGCAGGCGATGCCATCGACTGGATCATGACCGCCCCGATCCTAGGCCCAGATGAGCAGCCGCAGGGCGTAGTCGTTGGAAACCTGGATGTGGCCGTGCTGGGCAAGCTGCTCAGCCCCTATGGCCTGGACGCGACAACCAACGACCAGGAGGTGCACCTGGTCAACGCACAGCACCTGCTCATCTACAGCTCCACCTGGGGCGTCCTCAAGGACGAGACCGCCGAAGTGGCGAAGGGCGCTCTCAGGATCATCGCCGAGGGCGCGATCTTCGACCAGGCGATGACAACGGGGCCGGGCGCCGCCCAGATCGTCGACTACCGGAACCGCCAGGTTCTCGCCGGGTACGATCCGATACCGGAGCTGGGCTGGGTCGTCATCGCGTCGATCGATACTGCAAGGGCACTCGCGCCAGTGCACGAGCAGGAGTTCAAAACGTCGATGCTCCAGGCCTTGAGCACTGTGCTGCTGATCGTGTTCGCCGTCGTGCTGGCGGTGTTCACGGCGCGACCGATCGTTGCCCTGTCACGCGCTGCGGCGAGTGTCGAAGCGGGCGATCTCACCGCCAGAGTTGACCTCAAGGGTGGCGCCGAGGTGCGCCGCCTAGGCGACACGTTCAACGCCATGATCGAACGCCTCAGCGCGGTTTTGAGCCGGCTCCGTGGCGAGGTCACGGAGTCCGCGGCCAAACTCTCGGCAGTGGCCGAGCAGCTCGCCGCCGCGACCTTCGAGCAAACCACGGCCGCAACAGCGACCTCGGCGAGCATGGAGGAGGTTGCGCGGACGTCGACGGCTATCGCCGATACCGTCGATCGCGTCGCTATCCAGGCGGGTGAGGCGCAGACGAACCTCGAGCTCGCGCAGACCGACCTCAGGGCGTCGGGCGATCGAACGCTGGCCCTCGCCGGCCGCGTCAACGAGATCGAGGGCATCCTCGAGCTCATCAACGACATCGCGGACCAGACGAACCTGCTCGCGCTCAACGCGGCCATCGAAGCCGCTCGCGCGGGCGACGCCGGTCGTGGCTTCGCCGTCGTCGCCGACGAGGTGCGCCGCCTGGCCGAACGCTCCAAAGGCGCCGCCGCCCAGATCGCCAGACTCGTTGAAGGCGCCCAGGTTCAGAGCAGCCAAACCGTCATGGCGCTGGAGAAGGGCGTCAAACAGATGGAGCGCGGGCTGACCATGATGCGGGCCATGACCGAGGTGAGCAGCCAGGTCCAGCTCGCTTCCCAGCAGCAACGAGCTTCGACCCAGGAGGTCGTCCTCGCCATCGAGCACATCGCCGAGGGCAGCCGTGCCGTGGCCGTCACCGCCCAGGAGATCGCCTCGGCCGCAGCTCGCCAGGGTGCCCTCGCCGCCGAGCTTGCCGGCTCTGGCTGGGAGAGCTCGGGCGAGGACGATCGTGGAGCTTAGAAAGCCGGCGCCGGATCGGCTTGCTCCGACGACAGCCGGCGTGCGCGTGTTGAGCATCGATCCCCTGGACCAGACCGGCGGAGCAACGAGCGACTCGCCCCGGATGTGGGACAGCTTCTTCATGAGGATGCTCGTCAGCCTGCTCGCGATCGCCCTGCCGTTCTTCCTCATCGCGGGGCTGGTGCCCAACGTCCTTGCGCGTTGGGGGGTTGGTGTGCAGCTCCTGGCGACGGTCCTCCTGGTCGTGATCACTGGCTTGGCGGCCCGCTTGACCATCCGCCCGGTCATCGCCCTGTCACAAGCGGCGGCGCGAGTCGAATCAGGAGACATGTCGGCGCGTGTCGATCCCAGCGGGAGCCCCGAGATTCGACTGTTGGGCCAGACGTTCAACGCCATGGTCGAGCGGCTCGCCGACATGCGTTTCCGTCTTCGTCGCGAGGTCGCGGAGTCCGCCGCCAAGCTGGCCGCCGCAGCCGAGCACCTCGCGAGTGCGACCGAGGAGCAGACCACGGCCGCGAGCCAGACCTCGTCCAGCATGGAGGAGCTGTCACGCACCACCGACTCGATCGCCGACACCGCCGCCTCAGTCGCAACCCAGGCGGGACAGGTGAGGACCAAGATTACGGTGGCGCAAACCGAGCTCCAGGCGTCAGCAGAGAGAGTGGCGGCGCTTGTGAACAAGGTAAGCGAGATCGAGAGCATCCTCGAGGTCATCAATGACATCGCGGACCAGACGAACCTGCTCGCCCTTAACGCGGCGATCGAGGCGGCGCGTGCGGGTGAGGCAGGCCGCGGCTTTGCAGTCGTTGCCGACGAGGTGCGCCGGCTAGCCGAGCGATCCAAGGCCGCCGCGGCCCAGATCGCGAATCTCGTCGAGGACGCCCAGGTGCAGAGCCACGCCACGGTCACTGCAGTCGAAACGCGAGGCAACCAGCTTGCGCTTTGGGTGGAGATGATGGGAACGATGGCCCAGGCCACCGGCCAGGTCCAGCTCGCGACCCAGCAGCAGCGCTCCACCGTCGAGCAGGCAGTGGTCGCCATCGAGCAAATCGCCGAAAGCAGCCGGTCGCTCTCAAAGACCGCCCAGCAGATCGCGCTTGCCGCGTCGAGACAGGATGAGCTCGCCACCGACCTGGCTCGCCCCACCACCAATCGCGGCCGGCTCGCCAGTGACCTGGAGGGCGACCGTGGAGATTGAGAGGCATCCGCGCGAAGCGCCGGTGCTCAAGGTCATCGAGCTGCGCCCGCTTGCAGGCCGGGCCTCTGAGTCCGACATCCGCCTCTCGGCCCTGGCCGCCCAGCTCGCCGCAGCGACCGCTGAGCAGACCGAATCTGCGCTGGAGATCTTCGCCGAGCTCGAGGCTCTCGCCGCCGGCTCGGCTTCGATTGCGGACTCGGTCGGCGGTGTGGCCGTGCAGGCGAGCGAGCTGCGATCAAACATCCAGCGCGTGCAAACCGACCTGCAGGCGTCGAGCGATCGCACGCAGGCGAATGCACAACGGGTTAAGGAGATCCAGGCGGTACTGGGAGTTCTGAAGGACATCGCGGACCAGACCGCCCTCCTCGCTCTCAATGCGGCGATCGAAGCTGCGCGTGCGGGCGAGGCGGGACGTGGGTTTGCCGTGGTCGCCGACGAGGTTCG
>JBGPYE010000187.1:0-4368 GCA_041493095.1 Candidatus Dormibacteraceae bacterium | reverse complement strand
GGTGTGGTGCGAATCGGAGTGGACCTGAAGATTATCCAGGCCAACCCTCGTTTCGCCGAACTGCTCAGGAGGCCACAGCTCGAGATCTTCGGTGCGCCGCTGACTTCCTACCTGTCACCTGACGATGCTGCGATAGCCACCGCTGAGTTCCGCTCTCTATCCGATGGTTCCACTGGCTCAGTTGACTCGGAGACCGAGGCCTTGCGCGGAGACGGGACCAGCATGTGGCTGCACTGGAGCGCCACTGCTGTGCGCAAGTCAGACGGCGAGGTCGACTACTTCATTGCCATGTTGAACGACACCACGGCCAGACACCAGGCCGAGGTTGCCGCAGTCGCCAACCTGAACGTCCTCGAGCGGCTCAACAGGTTGAAGAGCGAGTTCCTGACCATGGTCAAGCACGAGTTCCGTACCGCGCTCGTCGGAATTCAGGGTTTCAGCGAGCTAATGCGTGACTCGGGAGAGCTCGATGTTCCAACCATCAACGCTTTTGCTGACGACATCTATAACGACGCGCATCGCCTCGATCAGCTGCTCGACCGGATGCTGGACCTGGACCTGGCGGAAAAGGTCGAGATTCATCATGTGCCGATCGACCTGGGCAGCGCGGTGGGCGAGGCGGTCACCCGCGCCAGGGCCGCCGGCACTGCGCATCAGATCACAACCGAGCTCGACGCTGACCTTCCGCCCGTCGACGGCGACGCGGCGCAGCTGGCACAGCTGCTCGGGATTCTCCTCGACAACGCGATCAAGTACTCACCTCGTGGAGGCAAGATCAACGTTTCCGGCCACACGGAGCCCGGGCAGGTGGTGATCAGCGTCGAAGACCACGGGGCCGGCATGCCTGCGGACTTCGATGATCAGCTTTTCGCCCGCTACCAGTGGAGCGCAAACAATCCGACGACGAAGGTGATGGGCACAGGGCTCGGCCTTCCGATGGCTCGCCAGATCGTGGAGATGCACGGCGGCCGGATCTGGTTCGAGAGCACCACTGGGACGGGGTCGGACTTCCACTTCTCGCTCCCGGTGCACTCCAACGGCGCGGTACACAGCGGTCGGCGTATCGACGCCCTTCCGCTTCTAGTCGCCTAGGGCTTACTCCGCGCTGACCTCGGCCGCGTTGTTCTCCGACTCCACGACGCGCACCTTGAGGAGGCGGGCCGGCTTGAGATGTGGCTCCAGGCGCTGGAATGCAGCGAGCGCGACGTTCTCAGCGGTCGGGATCACGCCGCGCAAAAACTCAACGTCGCGGTTCAGGTGCCGGTGGTCGACGGCGTCGATGAACTCTCGCCGAAGCACCGCGTCGACATGCTTGAGGTTCACGACCATCCCCGTCTCCGCGTCGACTGGGCCACCGACGGTGACCTCGACGATGTAGTTGTGGCCGTGGTCGTTGACGCAGGCGCCAAACACCTCGCGGTTCCGAGCGTCACTCCATTCAGGGCGGCACAGGATGTGGCCGGCCGCAAATGTGGCACGGCGTGTGATGCGGACGTTAGTCATTCCCATTACAACGTTTGTACCGGAGGGTCCATTCTTATGTTGGCGCCTGAAAGCGGGGCCGATTCGGAAGAAGCTAACCACACCGCGACTCGCGCCACCTCCGACGGTTTCAGCGTCGGACCCTCGACGCCTGCGATCCTCAGCATCGGCGTGTCCACCGCGCCTGGGCTGATCGCGTTGACGCGGATGCCTAGCTCGCGACCTTCGGCGGCTAGCGCTTCGGTCAGCCCGGCCAGACCTGACTTCGCCGCCACGTACGCGGCCATACCGGGAAACTTCTCGGCGCCCGCCACGCCCGACAGGCTCGAGATCATGACGATCGAGCCACCGCGATCACGCATCCGACGGAAGGCTTCGCGGCTGCAGAAAAACGCGCCACTAAGGCCGGCGCCAAGCTGGACGTCCCATTCCTCGGCCGTCAACTCGGTGACCGGTCGCTTGATCAAAACGGCGGCGCAGTGAATCAGCGCATCGAGCCCCTCAATTTGCGCGAAAGCGGCCACCACCTGTTTCTCGTCGGAGACGTCGCAGCCTTCGCGGCGGCTCAGCGACGTGACTTCCCATCCTTTCGCGCGCAGGTCGCGCACGATCGCGCTCCCGATGCCGCCCGAGCCGCCAGTCACGACGGCTACGGGGCTCACCGCGCGACCTCGCGCAAAGCGGCCTCGTACCTGTCGAGCGCGTCCTCGATGCCGAGCCTGTTCAGCGCGCTGGAGCGCACCGCGTTCCGGTCGAGGGTCAGGCAGCGCCGGATCGCATTCGACAGCCCGTCGACGTCATCGGGCTCGGCGAAAAAGCCGCTCGCACCCTCCTCGACCACCTCGGGAAGCGCGCCGCGCCGGTAGGCGGCAACCGGGCACCCCGCCATCTGCGCCTCGGCAGCGACCAGGCCGAAAGGCTCGTCCCAGCGCACCGCGCAGACAGTCACCGCACTGCGCGCCATGACCCGGCGCAAGTCGTCTCGAGGCAGCGCGCCAAGCTGCTCGGCGCCGCTGAGGTCGACCTCATAGCTCGGATCGTAGGCCGCGCCGGCGATGCGCACCGGCAAGCCCGCGGTGCGCGCCGCCCGGAGCGCGTGCTCGATGCCCTTCTCAGGGGAAATGCGCCCGGCCACTAGCGCGGCCCGATCGACGGGCACGCCTTCGACCTGCAGGTCCGGGACTCCGTTCCGAAGCACCCACGCAATTTCCACTCCCGCGCGCCTCCATGAGGCGCGGCACGATTCCGAAACCGTCGCCAGGTGGACGGCATCCACGCGGGCCACGGCGTCAACTACAGCGGGAACCAGCGGAGGCAGATGCAGCGTGTGCAGCACCGGCGGCCCTTTTCTTGCCGCCTCGAAAGCCGGACCATCGAAAGCGTGCTGAGAGACCACGTCTGTGTCGGGGGCGATCGACTTGAACATCGCCTCGATGGCCGCCGCTACGCCAGGCGCCGGCCTGGGGGCGCCGCCGGCCGGCATGACGAGCGCGGCAGCGGCGTCGGCAGGCGCCAGCACCATGACCAACCGGACGCCTGGCAAGTCAGAACCCTCGGCGCAGTGAAGCCTGACCTCGTGGCCTCGACGCGCCAGCCCGGCCGCAAGATCGCTGACGAACGCCTGCGCGCCCCCAACCTGGCGTGAGGTCAGCGGCGTGACCGGCGACGCGACGACGGCGATTCTCACCGTCTGGCCGACTTAGTCTGGACGAGACGGAAATGGATTACGAGCGCGCGGTCGAGCAGGCGCCGCCGGGCTGGCGGCAATTCGGCATCGAGGATCTCGACCATCTTCCGAGTATGGTGCGGCGGCACGAGTTGGAATCGGTGCCCAGACCGGAGCGCGAACTGCTCGATGCGGGCGACGCGGCTGCCGTCGAGCGGGTGCGACGGGCCTTCTTCTGGACTTTCGTGTACCACCTTCAGCCTGAACGCTGGGACTCGCTCGCCCAGGTCGAACCGATCCATCCTGAAGTGCTCGCTGCATTGCCGGCATTCTCCCGGCGCAGCATCGACGTTGGGGCCGGGAGCGGCCGGCTGACTCAGCACCTTTTGAGCCGGTGCGAGCATCTCGTCGCGGTCGAGCCGTCGGCCGGCCTGCGGGCGATCATCAAGGACCGTCTGCCAACGATCGAGGTCGTCGCCGGCTGGGCGGAAGCACTCCCGCTCGAAGATCGCTGCTCAGACCTGACGGCCTCGTGCGGCGCGCTCGGTCCAGAGCCGGACGTCATTCGCGAGCTGGAGCGAGTGACTGAAGTGGGAGGCTTGATAGCGCTGATCAGCCCCGAATGCCCGGAATGGTTTGAGGCTCATGGCTGGAGCCGGCTGACCGCCGCGAAGATTCCTCCACTCGACCACGAACCGTGGATCGATGAGTTCTTCGGCGCGCCCGACCCTCCGCGCGAGCTGCTGACCAAACGCGTCACGAGGTGATCATTCTTCGCACCGTGGCGACGCCGCTCGCCGCCTCGCGCGTCGCGTCACGCTTGAACAGCACGCCGAGGAGCTGGCCCGCCGAGGTCGTGATCGGGACGCTGTCCAGCTGGTGCTTCACCAGGTAGTCGGCCATCTCCTTGATCGGCACATAAGGCCGGAAGGTGCTGGGACCGGGATGCATCGCCCCCTCGACGGAGAGGCCTGGCTCCTTCTCCAGCTGTTCCGACCTCAGCAGGCCCAGCACGACCTGGGCATCGTCGACGACCACGACCACATCCCAGCCGGCGGCGACGGCCCGCTCGCGGACGTCACCAAGACAGTCTTTCAGTCCGCAGACGACCACATCCTTGCGCGCCACGTCGCCCGCGCGAGGACGTTTGGAGTTCTCCCCCTCCGTAGGATTGCCGGCCGCCAGCCAGTCGAGCTTGCCGGCCCTGTACTCAAAGACCT
>JBGPYE010000048.1:0-8365 GCA_041493095.1 Candidatus Dormibacteraceae bacterium | reverse complement strand
GTCATCTACGTCGGCAAGGCACTGCGTCTGCGCGACCGCCTCCGCTCGTACTTCACCCCGGGCTACGCGCCGACTGCCCAAGTGGCGGAGCTCGTGCGAAAGGCGACGGACTTCGAGTTCGTCACCACGGCCAACGAGGTGGAGGCGCTCGTCCTCGAGAACAGCCTCATCAAGAACTACCGGCCGCGATTCAACATCCGGCTCAAGGACGACAAGAACTATCTCTACCTGAAGCTGCCGATCACCGAGGAGTTCCCGCGCGTCCACTACTCACGCCGTGTTCAGAACGACGGCGCTCAGTACTTCGGCCCTTACACGTCCGCCCAATCTTTGCGCGGAACGGTCAAGTCCATCCGCCAGCTACTTCCTTTCAGGACGTGCTCGGACGAGATCTTCAAGCAGGGCAAGGTATGCCTCGACTTTCACATCAAGCGCTGTCCCGGCCCGTGCGAGAGGCGAATCAGCCCAGAGGATTACAAAGCTCGCATCAACGAGGTGGCGCTCTTCATGGAGGGCCGCTCGGATCTTCTAGTTCGTGAGCTCAAAGAGCGCATGGAGGACGCGGCATCCAGGCTGGATTTTGAGAATGCCGCGCGTTATCGCGATCAGCTCCAGTCGATCGAGCGCATCGCCGACCGGCAGAAGGTCCTCACGCACAGCCGCGACGACCAGGACCTGATCGCCTACGCGCGTCACGGGCGTGAGGTGTTTGTCGAAGTTGCGTATGTCCGGCAGGGCAAGATGGTCGGCCACGATGGGCATGCACTTGATGGCGCGGCCGAGGCCGCCGAGGGGGAGCTGCTGCGCGGCTTTCTGCTCCAGTACTACGCGAGCGCCACGCACGTGCCGCGCACGGTGATCCTGCCCGGGTCTGTCGACGAACCCGACCTGCTGGCCGGGTGGTTGGGACAGAAGCGAGGAGGCCCGGTGACCATCGAAGTCCCACAGCGCGGGCGCAAGAAAGCGCTGGTCGCGCAGCTGGCCGAGACCGCGGCCCAGGAGCTCGAGCAGCTTCGCATCCAGGCCGACTACGACCGCAGCCGGACCGAGCCCATGCTCGCTGCCCTTGCAGAAACGCTTGAGCTGGAAACGCCGCCGAAGCGCATCGAGTGCTATGACATCTCGAACATCCAGGGGGATTCAGCCGTCGGTGCGATGGTCGTGTTCGAAGACGGGCGGCCGCGCAACGACCACTATCGCCATTTCCGGATCAAGTTCGTCCCCGGACCGAACGACTTTGCGATGCTGCAGGAGGTCCTGCGACGCAGGCTCGAGCGGCTCGAGTCGGCTCAGCGCCGCGAGGAAGCCGACGTGGTGGGCGACCGTTCCTTCACGAGCCGGCCGGACCTCATCCTCATCGATGGAGGTCGCGGTCAGCTGAGTGCAGCGCTTGAGGTGCTCGAGGCGGCCGGATTCGCCGACATCCCGACCTTTGCGCTGGCCAAGGAGCGCGAGGAGATCTTTGCGCCGGGACGCGCCGAGCCCATCGTTCAGGAGCACAACTCGCCCGGCATGTTCTTGGTCCAGCGCATCCGCGACGAGGCTCATCGATTCGCGATCACCCATCACCGCAAGGTCCGCTCGCGCAAAGCGCTGACGTCGCCGCTGGACTCGGTGGAGGGCATCGGGCCGGCGCGCAAGCGCGCGCTCCTGCGACACTTCGGCTCCGTGCAGGCGATCCGAGACGCGCCCGTGGAGGACATCGTGAAGCTCGGCGTGCCGGAGCGCCTCGCGAAGCGTTTGAAAGAAACCCTTTGACGCTCGTAATAGTCGGTGGCTCAACCGAACCTGAGCTCGACGAGGCGGTCGGCGTTTTGCTCGACTCTGGTTTTCAGCTTGCGCGCTGGCTTTCGCCCTGGGATGAAGCCGACGCCGTGCTTCCTCTGCGCGGCGACGCGGTTTCGCTGCTGAAAGACGCTGATGCTCAAAACATCAGGTACGTGCTGGTGCACGTGGGCGCGGGTGACGGCAGAGCCGGCGGCAGCCACGACCGCGCCCATCATCGAGTCGACGTCGCACAGCTGCGCGAGCTGGCGCACCAGCTGCGCTCTCGGGAACGCCTGCTCATCTCGTGCGTCGCCTTTGGATACAAGAACGGCATCCCGGACGGCGCGTCGTGGGTGGTCGACGTCAGGCTCCTCGAGAACCCGTACTGGGTGGAAGAGCTGCGGCCTCTCGACGGACGCGATCCACGCGTGCGCGAGTACGTGATCAAGCAGCCGGCCGCGCAGGAGCTCCTGGGGAACCTTGAAACGACGCTGCGTGCCGCGATCCCGCACTACCGCGACCGCGGCCGCTCGCACCTGGTGGTCGCCTTCGGGTGCACCGGTGGCAGACACCGGTCGGTGTCGATGGCGAGCGAGATGGCGACCCGCCTCGAAAGCGTCGACGGCATCGACGTCGAGTTCACCGCCCGCGACATTTGAGTCGAGCTCTCGTCCTGGGCGGCGCGGGCTTCATCGGTGTCGCCGCTTGCAAGGAGCTGATGCGCCGCGGCGTGGAGACGATCGCCGCCGGCCGCAAGGATCGCCCTTACGGCGTGTTCACCAGCTACGTCGTGTGTGACCGTTCGGACGAGGACCAACTGGCGAGTACGCTGCAAAAGGTCGAGCCGGACGTGCTTCTCGACCTCGCTTGCTTCCAGCCTGCGGAAATCGGAAGGGTCGCGCGTCTTTTCAAAGGCGAGCGCTATGTCTTCGTTTCGACCGGCGTCTATCCGCACCTCAACGGCAAGCCGGCGCACGAGGAGGATTTCGTTCCGCTGCAAGGCGAACCACCCGCCGAGTTGGACTACCTCGAGGGCAAGCGCTGGTGCGAGACCGTCCTGGCGCGCAGTCACGATTTCCCATGGACCGTGATCCGGCCGCCCGCCGTTTTCGGGCCGGCCGATCACACGCTTCGCATCGCCGCGTACATACAGCGCGTGGAGGACGGCGGTCCGCTTCTGGTGCCGGAGGAGTCTTACGAGCGGCAGGCCGGCCTGTCGTGGGTGAAGGACATCGGCTACGCGTGCGCGCTGGCTTGCGATTTGCGCAAGGACCTGGCGCGCAAGGCGTACAACGCCGCCCTCGAAGGCGTGAGCTTGCGGAGCCTCATCGAAGGCATCGCGCAAGGAATGGGCAAGCCGGCCCGGATGCACCCGATGCCGTTCGAGGAGCTGCCGGACGGGGCGAGCCCTTACGGGCCGGATCCGAGGCGATCCGCAGGATACGTCCTCGATCGAGCCAGGAAAGAGCTTGGTTTCGAGCCGTCGGCGCTCGAGGACGCCTTGGCTGAGACGCTTGCCTGGTACCGGGTCGCGCGTCCGTCGCACCCCGGCTACGCGAATCGGGCGAAGGAGCTGGCGCTCGTATCTTGAACGGGCAATGAGGCGCCTGGCGCCCTACACGGTTGCGATCGGCGGCGTGATTGGTATCACGGCGGCCATCGAGCTCATCGGTTCGCTGGCGTCTGTGCAAGGCCTGTCCGCCTTCTACCTGCTTCTGGTCCTATGGCTCGGAGCACGATGGGGAAGAGGTCCGGCCGTCGCCGGCAGCTTCGCCGCTTTCCTTCTTTACGACTTCTTTTTTGTCCCTCCGGTCGGCACATTCACCGTAAGGGGACCCGCCGAGCTCTTAGAGCTGGTTGTCCTGCTCGCCGTCGCGCTCGTCACGAGCCAGCTCGCAGCTTCCCTTCGCCGCTCCCAAGCAAGCGCGGAGGCCCTGGCTCGGGAATCACGCGGGCTCTACGAGCTCGCCACGCAGGCGCTGGCTTCGCCCGAGGTGACCGCTGCACTCTCGATGCTCTGCCGGCGCGCCATCGAGCTCAGGGGCGTTCGCCGTTTCGCGTTGGTGGCCATGGACTTCGGACTGCCCAGTGCACTGGCCGGCGGTGAGCTCAGCCCGGCGGAGCTCAAGCAAGCGGCGTGGTCTCACGAGAATGGCCACCCGGTCGGGATCGCCGTTCGCGACGGCGCAGTCAAGCTGGTGCGGACGCAACCAGGCTCGCCGGAGCCGGCCTACCTACCCCTTGCCAGCGGCGTCGCCGTAATCGGAATCGATGAAAGCCAGGGCGAGTCGGATGAGCTCCGCATGCTCGCGGCCCTGATCGGGCTGGCTGACCTGCTGCTCGACCGGCGGCGAGCGGCGTTCGAGTCGGAAAGGGCCCGGGGACTCGAGTCGTCGGACCGTCTGAAGACTGCGATCCTGTCCTCGTTGTCGCACGAGCTGAAGAGCCCGATCGCCTCACTGCGTACCGGGCTCACCGCGCTGGCTGCGCCACAGGCCGGCTTGCAACCGGACCAGCGGGAGCTCCTCGTCGACCTTGATCGGCAGGCCACCCGGCTCGACCGGATGGTGGGGGATTTGCTCGCCCTGTCACGGCTAGAGGCCGGAATGGAGCTCGACAAGGAAGCTCACGACTTCGCCGACCTTGTCGCGGGCGCGACGCGACAGCTGCGGACCGAGCTCGCAGGGAATCAGCTCGTGGTCGAGCTCCCTGATGACCTGCCGCCGGTCGAGGTTGACGAGGTCCAGGCCGGTCGCGTGCTCGCCAACTTGCTCGAAAACGCGCACGAGTGGGCTCCTCCCAACGGCGTGATCGAGGTCGGTGCGGCATCACAAGACGGAGTGCTCGAAGCATGGGTCGAGAACGAAGGGCCGCCGATTGCGACCGCTGACCTGGATCGCGTGTTCGACACCTTCTGGACCCGCCGCGCCCGAGGCAGCGGCCTGGGCCTTGCGATCTGCAAGCGAGTGGTCGAGGCGCATGGAGGCCACATCAGCGTCGAGAACCGTCGCCGCGGCCCGCGGTTCACCTTTACGTTTCCACTCGCTCAGGCTCCGGCGGTACCCATCCAGTGAGCGGGCGGGTGCTGGTGGTTGATGACGAAGTGGAGATGCGGCGTGCCTTGCGCGCAGGGCTCGGCTACCACGACTTCGACGTGCACGTGGTGGGCAGTGGGGAGGAGGCGATCCGGGAGGCGGCGGCGTGGCGGCCAGATGTGATCCTTCTCGACCTCGGGTTACCTGGCATGGACGGCTTTGCGACCTTGAAGGCGCTGCGGCCCGCTGCTCGCGCGGCAGTGATCGTGGTCAGCGTCATGCCCGGAGAGAAGGACAAGGTGCGCGCCCTGGATGCCGGCGCCGACGACTACCTGGTGAAGCCATTTGGCATTGATGAGCTGGTTGCACGGATTCGTGCAGTTTTGCGCCGTCAGGCAGACGTCACAGCCGGAGAGCCGGTCATCCGGTCGGGTGACCTCGAGATCGATATCGGCCGGCGCTCAGTCAAGGTCAACGGAAAAACTGTTCGGCTGACGCCGACTGAATACGAGTTGCTCCGATACCTCGCTCTGCATGCGGGCAAACCTGTGACGCACACCACGCTGCTGCGGCAGGTGTGGGGCGATTACGCGATCGGCGATAAGTACAACACGCGCTATGTAGTGGCTCAGCTCCGCAAGAAGCTGGGTGACGACCCGGCAGACCCGCGGTACATCGTCAACGAACCGGGGGTTGGGTACCGACTCGAGGCTTGAGGGTCACTGTTCGGCGTGACTTCGGTTGAGCAGGTACGCGGCGATCAGGGCCACTAGTACGATGCCCGGTGACCAGCCGAGGCCAGGTCCGAACGGGTCATAGTTCGAAAGGTCGACGCCGACAGCAAGCCCACTGGTCGCGGCAAAGACCAGGACGATCAGAATCCCGCGCGCTGCTCCATGTCTGGCGAAGAACAGCTCAAACTCGAGCTGCCACCCGGGGCGGTGCCGGTCGCGGTGCGCCGGGGCCGCTACCGCGTGTGCGGCGATGCGCTCGCGCCGGCCCAGGCGGTAGCGGGCGGAGCTCGGAAGCGGCACCGGTGCCACGTGATCGATCTCCCGGTCCGGCGGAGGCGGCACCTCCAAGGGTTCCCAGAGAGGTTGCTTTCGGAAACGGCGATAAACGACGAAAGTGATGCCGCCGAGCACCAGCCACCCGAGATAGATGTAGGTGGAGTTCGAGATGTTCTGCGACATGAGTTGTGTGAAGACTGTGCCGATGGCAAGGGCGCCGACCAGCGACAGCACTGGAATGCTGTCGCGACCGAACTTGATGTTGCCTGGCATGCGGTAGGGGCGATAGAGGTTGGGCTCGATGAATCTCAGCCGCATGACCGAAAGGTGCGCTGAGCAGAATGCAAACGTGGCGGCGAGCGAATACACCGCGCCCAACAGGTCAATCTCTCCGCCGCCGACGACGATGCCTGGCAGGACGAGGACAGCGGCGGCAACCCCGAATATCACTATCGAGAAGTACGGCGTCTTGAACTTCGAATGCAGCCGGGCGAACCGGCGGGGAAGCAAGTCTGCCCCCGCGAGTGAGTAACTTAATCTCGAGATCCCGATCAAGCCGGCGTTCGTGGCGATCACGAGGATTGTGAACGCTAGGATGCCAACCCAAATCCCTGCCCAGAAGGCAAGGGGTTGTGAGAAGCCGGTCACGATGCCGGCGACGGGGTTGTCCTTCCAGGTGGTTGCCAGGTCCGTCGTGTAATGACCCCCGGCATCAAGGTGGACTGGGAAAACGCTCATGCCGATGGTCGGCAGGAAGGCCGAGACGAACAGCACGGCGGCGATCACCGCGAACGTCGCGCGCGGCACGCTGCGGCCTGGGTTCTTCGCCTCTTCGGACATGTTCGAGATGGTCTCGATTCCGGTATAGGTGACCATCGCGATGGAAATGCTGGCCAGGAAGTTGCCCCACGTCGGCGCTAGACCGAAATGCACGTTGTCGATCACGGTTCGGATGTTGAGCAGAAAGATCAATCCAAGAATGACCAGCGCGAACTGCGTGACCAGGTCGGCCATCGCGAGCGCGAGATTGAGCGCGCTCGATTCCTGGATGCCGATGACGTTCACGACGATGAGGAATCCGATCAACACGACGGTGGCGGCGACGTGCCAGAGATCATTTGTCTTCAACAGGTCGAAGAGCGGCATGTATTTGCCGAACACGCCGAGGTAGCTGATGGCGAAGTAGGCGGAGATCGACACCGTCGCCGTGTAGTTGAGCAGCTGCACCCAGCCCACCAGAAAGCCGATCGGCCCGTTGAACGCCCGGCGTGCAAAGCTCGAACTGCCGCCCGCGTGCGGCAGGGCCGCCGTCCCCTCGGCATAGTTGAGAGCGGTGCTGACGAAAATGAGTCCCGCGACGATTAGGGCCAGCGGCGTGAGGCCGAGCGCAAAGGCTGCGGTGACGCCCAGCGCGTAGTAGATGCTTGAGCCTACGTTCCCGTAACAAGCCGCGAAAAGCGCCGGCGCTCCGAGGGTACGGGGCAGCTTGGCCGGCCGGCGGACGACGACTCGAAGATCGCCGGGACGCTTACCGCGCCGAGCTTCGGCGTCGGGACTCATGGCAGCCGAGGTTAAAGGATCGCGGCCCAATCCATACAGGATCCATACGGATTCAGGGCGGGTGCAAACGAGGGTCTAACGACATTCCGCCTAGCTTGGAAGCATGCGCAGCGCCATTCTTCAACTTCCGGAAACGAGGACCGCCAAAGAACGACGGCTGGTCTTGCGGACGGCGATCCGGCAGCTGGAGCGCGCCGAGGTCTATCTCGCCGCGGTCGCTTACATGCAGCTCGACGATCGAGAAGCCCAGCGTGCCGTCAATCAGCTGCGCACTGACATCGCGAGCCTATCGCGCTATCTCGGCGAACGCCGCGACATCCAATGAGCCGCGCCATCCCTCGTGTTCAGCGCCGCATCAAGGTGCGCGGCGGGAACCTTGGCGCGTTCTTGTGTTGGGCTGTCGTCTTCGCCGACATCGGCACGTCCATCTATTACGTGCCGGGCATCCTGTACGGCCCGTTCGGCTCGCGCTCAGCCCTCTTTGTCCTGATGACGCTGTTTGTCTTCGTCCTTCTGTGCGTCAAGTACGCCGAGGTCACGTGGCGCTATCCAGAAGGTGGCGGCGTAGTGAACGTGTCGTCGCAGGCGCTGCACCCGTTCGCCGGCCTTCTGGGCGGGCTGTTCATCCTGGTCGACTATTACCTGACGGCCGCCCTCAGCGCGCTGTCAGGTGCTCTATACCTTGCCGTTGTGGTGCCCTCCCTGACTCCCTGGGCGCTTCACACCGCCGTCGCCGCGCTCATCGGTCTGGGGATCCTCAACCTTCTCGGCATCAGGGAGAGCGCACGCACGACATCGATCTTCGTGTGCCTCGCGGCGGCCGGCCAGCTTGCCGTCGTCGTCGCGACCGCGATTTACCTCGGACCCGCCGGCGTGTTCCACAGCTTCACAGCGATCACGCACGGGCCTCCGCTGACTCCGCTTCTCTTGATCACGGGCTATGGCGCTGCCTTCCTCGCCTTCTCCGGGCTGGAGAGCATCGCGCAGCTGGCG
>JBGPYE010000180.1:0-4500 GCA_041493095.1 Candidatus Dormibacteraceae bacterium | reverse complement strand
GTCCTTGGAGGCCCTATCGGTCTCCTTCTTAAGCGCCTGGCGCTCGATTTCGAGCTGGCGGATCTGCCGCTCGAGCTCATCGAGCTCTGCGGGCATCGAGTCGATCTCGGTGCGCAGCCGTGCGGCGGCCTCGTCAATCAGGTCGATCGCCTTGTCAGGGAGGAAGCGGTCAGTGATGTACCGGTGCGACAACACCGCCGCGGCGACGATCGCAGAGTCCTTGATCCGGACGCCGTGGTGCACCTCGTACCGCTCACGAAGTCCGCGAAGGATGCTGATGGTGTCCTCGACGCTGGGCTCGCTGACGATGACCGGCTGGAACCGGCGTTCCAGGGCCGCGTCCTTTTCTATGTGCTTGCGGTACTCATCGAGCGTCGTGGCGCCGATGGCGCGCAGTTCACCCCGCGCGAGGGCGGGCTTGAGCAAGTTGGCGGCGTCGATGGCGCCTTCCGCGGCGCCGGCGCCGACCAGCGTGTGCAGCTCGTCGATGAAGAGGATGACCTGGCCGTTAGAGCTCTCGATTTCCTTCAGAACCGCCTTGAGGCGGTCCTCGAACTCGCCGCGGAACTTGGTTCCGGCGACCAGAGCGCCGAGATCGAGCGCGATGACGCGCTTGCCTTTGAGGCCTTCCGGAACGTCGCCCTGTGCGATGCGCTGAGCGAGACCTTCAGCGATGGCTGTCTTACCGACGCCTGGTTCGCCGATCAGGACTGGATTGTTCTTGGTGCGGCGCGACAGGACCTGGATCACGCGCCGGATCTCCTCGTCCCGGCCGATGACCGGGTCGAGCTTGCCGTCGGCGGCGAGCTTCGTGAGGTCGCGGCCGTACTTCTCCAGCGCCTGGTACTTGGATTCCGGGTTCTGGTCAGTGACCCTGTGGCTGCCACGGATCTGGCGCAGCGCCTTCAGCAGGCCGTCATGAGTCGCGCCCGCGTCCTTCAATGCTTTGTTGTCCGCCAGCGCGAGCAGCAGGTGCTCGGTGGAGATGTACTCGTCCTTGAGGCGTTCGGCCTCAGTCTCGGCCTGCTCGAGCGCCTTGTTCAGCGCGGGGCTCAGATAGGGCTGTCCACCACCGCTGACCTTCGGAAAGCGCTCGACCACGGATACGAGCGCCGGCTCCAGGGCCTGCACCGAGGCGCCGGCTCGCTCGAGCAGGGTCCGGGCTACGCCCTCCTCCTCACGCACGAGCGCAAGCAGGAGATGCTCGGGCTCGACCGCCTGCTGACCTCTGTCGCGGGCGAGCTCGGCAGCCCCCTGAAGAGCCTCCTGGGCCTTCTCGGTGAACTTGTCCAATTTCACAGTTAGAAACTACCCCCCCATTTCGATCGTCAAACCGCAGCCCCGTATCTTGGCGACATGCCCGAGCTACCCGAGCTGGAGGCCCTTCGCATCCGCCTCGCTCCCCGTCTGTCAGAGAAGTTAATCACCGCTGCGACGGTTAATCCGAAGAAGGCTCACCTACTTCGCTACCCGGTGGAAAACTTCGCTCTCGAGCTGCCGGCGCGGCGGATCACGTCGATGATGCGCCGGGGCAAACATCTCGTGTTTGCGACCGAGCTTGGAGGTGGCGGATCACCGCGCTGGCTGGTGATCAACCCGATGCTGGGCGGCCGGTTCCAGTTGGTGGACGGCGACGCACCCGTCCCGGCCACCGAGGTCTTCACGATCCGCATCGAGGGCCGGCAGGAGCTCCGCTACCTCGACTTCCGGGACATGGGCCGTATCTACTGGGTCGCGGACTGCGAAAGGGAGGTACCGGGCTGGGCCGATGTGGGCCCTGAGGCCGACTCAGTCCCCGAGATGGGCCTGGAAGTGTTTCGCAAACGGCTGCGTCGTTTTCGCGACGAGCTGAAGGACCTGCTGCGGAACCAGGAGTTCCTGGCCGGCATCGGCAACGCGTACTCCGACGAGATCCTGTTCGAGGCGCGGCTGCTTCCGCTGCGCCGGAGGGCGTCTCTCAAACCGGCTGAGGAGGAGGCGTTCTACGAGGCGATCCCGGTCGTGCTGAAGCGCGCCGTCGACGCCATCCTTGCCAACCCCAACTATGACGAGTCGAAGCAGGACCGGTCCTTCATGTCGGTGCACATGAAAGGTGGAAAAACTTGCCCCCGCTGCGGACACAGGATCAGCCAGCTCGGGTCCAACCGTGAGCCGCTGAACTTCTGCCGGGGCTGCCAGCTCTAAAAGGACACACCCCTGGTGGGCCCTCCCTCGCTCTGATCGACCCCTCCCCCGCCGGCCAACCGAGTTCAGCGTAACTAGGGAGTCAACCCAGCCTGTTAAGAGCGCCCGGCCAGGTTCCCCGAGATGCTTTCCAGCAGCCGCTGGGACGCGACAGCGATTTCGTCGACCGCTCCCTCGAAGGCCTTTTGGTGGCGGCCAGACGGCTCGCGGAATCCGCTCACCTTGCGCACGAACTGGCGCGCGGCCGCGCGGATCTCTTCATCGGTGGCGACTACGTCAGCCTGGCGCAGGGTCTTGATGCTTCGGCACATGCGACAACGATAGCGAGCTCGGCGCGACTACCCGCCCCGGTGCGGCGGCAGCTCCGGCAGGTCAGGCGGCGCCAGCCGCGTCGGATCCAACCCGGCCCGTTTGAGCATCGCGTCCGCCAACCGCTCATATCGCCGTTCGGCGATATCCCCCACCGGGTCGGCGCTCGCCGACATGAGCTGGCGGAAGCTCAGGGTCGAGACTGCGCGGTACGCGAGAACGGCCCGCGCCTGGTCTGCCCGCCCCGTCATCGAAGCGATCCGCACAAACGCCAGCGCCGCGCCTGTCTCCCGCACGTCCCGCCAGCGCCACGCGGAGTAGGGCAGCATGACCAGCAGGATCGGGGGCACGGCCACGAGAAGTGCGAGCACGATCGCGAGCTGAAACACCGCGTCGTGAATCTGGTGACCGGTCGAGACGAGCGAGTCCCCCGAGTACTTGCGCAGGGTGTCGGCCACGTCGAGCAGGAACTGCGTCAAGAGCGGAATCCCACCCGGCACCGCGTTCCGGAACGAAGCGATCCATCCATTGAAGGTGGTCCCCGTGTTCGTGATCCCGTCAGCGATCACCTCGAGACCCATTACGGTCTGGTAGATCAGCCAACCCAGGTACGCCCACACGATCGTCCAGCCGACGGTCACGGTGTCCGCCAGCACACGCAGGAACGCTGGCCAGCGACGGTCGGGGTAGAGCTTGATCATCACCCGCGAAGATAGATCACTTCAGATCAAACAGGTCCTCCTGCGCATCGCCGCCATCGCCGCCTTTGCCCGACGTCCTAGGCGATGGCGTAAGTCACCTGCAGCGTGATGGTCACGTCCAGCTCGCCAACAGGAAGCTGCGATGAAGCCGGCACGGCGGCCCGCATGTCGTAGCCCGCGGAGGGATAGCCGGAAACGGTGACGTCGCTGACCCGGATTACCTGACCAAGCGTGACGCCCGCCGCGGCCGCCATCGCCTCGGCGCGAGAGTGAGCGTCGGCGATCGCAAGCGTTCGAGCTTCCGCCTGGGCCGTCTTCGGATCAGCAAGGCCAAAACCCACACCTACATTTGTCGCTCCGCCCTCCTGGAAGAGTGCATCAAGGGCCTGGCCGACCGTGTCCACGTTATGCCACTTGAGCCTCAGTTGCTCGGACGCGCGGTAGCCGGTGATCGTCATAGCCGACGAGTAGATCGGTCCGACGTAGTAGCCCGACGTGTTGATGTCCTTGTCGGCGATTCCCAAGGCTTTTGCGCGAGCGATGAGTTTGGCTGCCTTGCCGGCGAGGTCGCTCTGAGCGCCAGAGGCGGTGGACTTCTGCGACTCCACGCCGACAGACAGTGACGCTGTGTCTGGTTTCTTCGAAACGGTCGCGTCGCCGCTGGTGGTCACGCCGGTGTCGATCGTCGAGCCAGGTACCGCTGCGCGCGTCGTGACTAGGACTGGCGGACGCACCGACGCCACGACAACAAGGGCCACAATAAGTGAACAGCCGAGCGCGGCGGCGGCTGAGGCGAGGACCACGCCAAGCGATTGGGGCATTCTCAAAGCATCCATACGTCGCCAACGACGCGGTTCGCAGGCAGGTAACAAGATTCCCGTGACCCGGGCGCAACTCACAGCGCAATCACAGTTGGTTTTGAGGCGCAGGAGCGACCATCGGGTTATCTCTCGGTATTCAGGCCGAGCCTAAGGAGGTCGATTTCAAGGTGATCAGGAAGCCGTTTGTCGTAGCTCCTATCGCCGCTGCCGCGCTGTTGGTTATCGGTTCGACCACAGCCTTGGCCGCGGGTCCCGGCTTTTCTGTGCACGAGCGCATGGGGCGGTTTGGTTTCTTTCCATTCGGTCTGGCCGGCGGCCTAGCAGGATTGCTGCTCCTGGCTGGCTTTGTACTGTTGATCGTCTGGTTGATCAGAGCCCTGGTCGGGCCCACTGCGTGGCGCCCGGGATCCACCGCGAGCCCGGCCTCCCCGCCAGACTCTCCGCTCGACATCCTGTCGCGACGCTTTGCGGCCGGTCAGATCACC
>JBGPYE010000099.1:0-6330 GCA_041493095.1 Candidatus Dormibacteraceae bacterium | reverse complement strand
GAGTTCCCGCAGGAGATTCGGGACCAGGCCGGCAACCAGATCACCGACGGTAACCAGGCCAAGATTTACGCCAACGACTTCATTGCCAAGCACCTGGAGGCGACCGCAGGGGGCGCGACCTACGCTTCGATGGGCGGCCAGATCTCGGCTGTAAACGCTCAGCTCGCTACTACGCCTAAGACCGACCCGGCCTACGCGACGCTTCAGGCTCAGGTCACGAAAATGAACGGCCAGCGAGACACGCTGTTCAAGGGTGAGATGCTGCGCGGCACGCTGCTCAACTCGTGGGGCTGGTGGACGGTCGGCGTCTACACGACCTTCGCGGGAATCGGACTCATGATCGCAGCCATCGTTGTTCTCGGAGCCCTTGTCTTCGAGCTCTTGGCAGTCCGCAAGCCGGAGTCATTCAAAGTCAAAGTTGGGCGGAAAGTCACTGCCTAACGGCGCATAGGACGGCAAACTCCGGCGGGCTCGGCCCGCCGGAGTTCTTTCCTTTTTGGGGGTCTCTGACACGACCCGATAAGGATTTGAAGCTCTAACTGCTCACTCCTATATGCCCATCACCGTTTTCATCTGAGTGGGCGGAAGTTGGGGTCGTCGCCGGCGGCGGCGATCCCACCAGGCACGCATTTCTAGTTAGATAGAGCTCAATGGCGCTGTCCCAACCCAGAGCTGCGGATCGTACGCGGGTCAAAAATCCCTACAGCGCGCTGCCCAACTGGCTGTATCCCGCGTTCGTGGCCGTAGCGCTCAGTCTGTTCGGCGTCTTTGCCGTGTGGGTCGTGTTCTTCCAGCAGGAGGGCTATTACGCTCCCTACCTCAGCCCGTTCTACTCACCTCTCATCAAGGTCGGCCCGATCCCGCCGGGTGTCTGGGTGGCCTGGGCGCCGCTGGTCTTTCGCCTGACCTGCTACTACTACCGCAAGGCGTACTTCAGGAGCTTTTTCTGGCAGCCCCGATCTTGCGCGGTGCCTGAGCGGGCCGGGCGACGCTATCGCGGCGAAACCGTGTTCCCCTGGGTGTTCAACAACTTCCACCGGTTCGCCTTCTATGCCACGGCGGTCCAGGTCGCCTTCTTGTGGTTCGACGCGATCCTCGCGTTTGACTTTGGAGGTCGGTTTGGCGTCGGCCTGGGCAGCGCGCTGATGCTCACGAACGTGCTCTTGCTGTCCGGCTACACATTCGGATGTCACGCCTTCCGGCACCTCGCCGGCGGAGAGCTCGACTGCTTTTCCTGCTCGCTGGCAGCTCGCGCGAGACACAAGCTGTGGAGGGGTGTGACGGTTCTCAACGTCAAGCACGATCGCTGGGCATGGGCCAGCCTGCTGTCGGTGGCAGTGACAGACATCTACATCCGCCTCCTGCTGGCCGGCGTCCTGCGCGACCCGCGGTGGGTCCTATGAACGCAGGTTCCTACGAGACGGTCGAGACCGACGTGCTGGTCCTCGGGGCCGGAGGCGCAGGCCTGCGCGGCGCCATCGCCGCGGCCGAGGCAGGAGCTCGCGTCGTCATCGTTTGCAAGTCACTCCTGGGCAAGGCCCACACGGTGATGGCCGAGGGCGGCGTCGCCGCAGCCATGCACAACGTCGCCTACCAGGATTCGTGGGAAGTCCACTTCGCGGACACGATGAAGGGCGGCAAGCTCATCAACGACTGGCGGATGGCCGAAATTCACGCCAAGGAGTCGCCAGACCGGGTCTTGGAGCTCGAGCGCTGGGGCGCCGTTTTCGATCGCACCTGGCAGGGTCGCATCCACCAGCGGCCGTTTGGAGCTCACACGTATCCCCGACTCGCGCATGTCGGTGACCGCACAGGCCTCGAGCTGATCCGTACGCTGCAGGATCGCGTTGTCCACACGAACGGCGTCGACGTGCACATGGAAGTCACGGTGGTCAAACTGCTGAAAGCCGAGGGGCGCATCGCAGGCGCTCTGGCCTATCGCCGCGCGGATGGATCCCTGATCCTCTACCGATGCGCGGCCCTTGTACTCGCCAGCGGCGGCGCCGGCAGGATGTACCGCGTCACCTCCAACTCGTGGGAAAGCACCGGCGACGGAACTGCACTCGCCTACGACGCCGGCGCCCAGCTGCGTGACATGGAGATGGTCCAGTTCCATCCGACGGGCATGGTCTGGCCGGCCGGTGTGCGCGGCATCCTGGTCACAGAAGGCGTCCGCGGCGAGGGTGGCGTGCTGCGCAACAAGGACGGCGAGCGGTTCATGGAGCGATACGACCGCGAGCGCATGGAGCTTTCATCGCGAGACGTAGTCGCGCGCGCCATCAACTCTGAGGTCCTCGCCGGCCGCGGTACGCCTCATGGCGGCGCGTTCCTCGATATCACCCACCGGAAGGCCGACTACATCAAGAGCAAGCTCCCGTCGATGTACGAGCAGTTCCTGAAGCTGGCCAAGGTCGACATCACCAAGCAGCCGATGGAGGTTGCCCCGACGCTCCACTACGCGATGGGTGGAGTGCGCGTCGAGGCGGAGACCGGCGCGACCACTGTCCAAGGGCTCTATGCCGCAGGCGAGGTCGCGTCTGGGCTGCATGGCGCCAACCGACTCGGCGGCAACTCGCTCAGCGATTTACTGGTCTTCGGCAAGCGCGCTGGCGAAGCGGCCGCCCATGCCGCAAAAGGCGTCCCGAACGCGTCAGAGGACAGGCTCGACCAGGACTTGATCGATGAGACCATCACTGAGCTGATGGGACCGCTAGACCGACCCGCCGGGGAGAATCCGTACACGCTCGAGGCGGAGATCCAGGACGTGATGTCAGCTCACGCGCCGATCGTTCGCGACGGCCCGGGGCTGGAAGCGGGGCTAGAGAAGATCCTCGAGCTTGCAGCGCGCGCCAGGACGTGCGGAACAGGAGGTTCGAATACGCTCGCGTTCAACCCGGGTTGGCACACCGCAATCGACGTTCGCTCGATGCTGGTCAACGCCGAGGCCCTGTTGCGCTCGGCAATGGAAAGAAAGGAGAGCAGGGGAGCCCACGCCCGGTCCGACTATCCCGAGATCGACGACCACCTGACCGCAGTGAACTTCGTCGTGGAGAAGACGCCTGACGGGATGAAGGTGCGGGCGGAACAGCGTGCGCCGATGCCCGGGTACCTCGCCGATGCGGTGCAGCACTCGTACGCGCGCTACACGCCGGAGGCGATCGAGTAGATGGAAGCCCCTGACCTCGATCTCAAGATCTGGCGCGGCGATGCCCGGGGTGGCGAGATGGTCTCCTATCGCGTCCCTGTGCGCGAAGGCATGGTCGTACTCGACGCCGTGCTCTGGGTCCAGGCCAACCTCGCGGCCGACCTCGCTGTGCGATGGAACTGCAAGGCTGCGAAATGCGGGTCATGCTCGGCCGAGATCCAGGGGTTTCCGCGCCTGATGTGCAAGACGCCGATCACCGAATACAAAGGCGGCGTGACAGTCAAGCCGATGAAAGCGTTTCCGGTGGTCAAGGATCTGGTGACCGACGTCAGCTGGAACTACGAAGTCAACAAGCAGATTGCGCCATTCACGCCGTCAGAGAAGGATCTTTCAACCAGTGAGCCCTGGCGGATGCAGCAGAAGGACGTCGAGCGCGTGATGGAGTTTCGCAAGTGCATCGAGTGCTTCCTCTGTCAGGACGTCTGCCACGTGCTGCGAGAGCACGACCTGAAAGCGGCTTTCCAGGGTCCGCGTTTCATGGTCCGGATTGCCAGCCTCGAGATGCACCCAAAGGATGCCCTCGACCGTCGCCCCCTGCTGAAGGGAAAGGCTGGGATTGGCTACTGCAACGTCACCAAGTGCTGCACCGAGGTCTGTCCCGAGCACATCCACATCACCGACAACGCGATCATCCCGCTGAAGGAGCGCATGGATGACGTCTACTTCGACCCAGTCAGATCATTGATCAACCGACTCGGGGGCAGACCCAGAAAGCGTCCGGCTGACTGAAATCGCAGTCAGGCGCGGCCGTTCGGCCTTGGCACGAGGGGCCATTCGGCACCTTTGGAACCGCAATTCAAGGTCAATACTCACTTTGTGTACGTCCAACATTCGGTTCACATCGACCGCCCAATCGCGGCCGTCAACGCGGCCCTCAGGGCGGGTCCACGCAAGTGGTTTCCACGCTTCGACGGTCCTGACCATGCTGAGGTCGGCCTAAAGGTGGCCGGTGTTGAGTTTCAGAAGAAGGTCACCATCGAGGTCGGCAAGCCGCTGCGCACCGGCGACTGGACCGAGGTTCCCGTCACATGGCAGGCGACATTCATCAAGCAGTTGTTTCCGGTCATGACCGGAAAGGTCGAGCTAGTGCCCGTGGATCCGCACACCACGAGGCTGACCGTCTGCGGCATGTACCAGCCTCCACTTGGCAAGCTAGGCAAGCAGCTGGACGACGCCCTCTTGCACAGAGTGGCAGAGGCTACCGTCAAAGACCTTGCCGAGTCGATCGCAAAGCGGCTCGAGGCCATCGCTTCCGAAGTTGTGGGTGGGCCCGTCTGACGGGGGTCTTTCGGCCCTAAGCACGGCCACGAACGGGCCTTAACCTAAGTCGAAGCGAGAAGCCCAGGGCCGCAAGGCAACACCTGTAGGGATAGAAATGGCTTGAGCCGACCCGGGCCTCTCGCTTTCCTGTTACTGAGACCCGGGTATCGTGGTGTGCCGAGCCAGGTAGGCGGCGGCTTCAGCCCGGCGAGCGACCTCCAGCTTCGACAGGATGGTCGAGACATAGTTCTTGACGGTTTTCTCAGCCAGCTTCAGCTCCTTGCCGATCTGCCCGTTGGTCTGGCCTTTGGCCACCAGCACGAGGATGCGCTCCTCCTGGGCTGACAGACGCGCGAGCTTCTCGTCACGCATGGTCTTGCCCCTCCGCAGCCGGTCGAGCACGGACCTCGTGACCTCCGGATCCAGGAGGCTCCTTCCGGCGCCGACCTCGCGGATGGCCCGGATGAGCTCGCCCCCCCGGATCTGCTTGAGGACATAGCCGGCCGCTCCGGCCATGATCGACGCGAACAGCGCCTCGTCGTCGGCGAAGGATGTCAGCATCAGCACCTGGGTCTTCTCGAGCTTGGCGCGGATCTCCCGGGTGGCCTCGATTCCGCTGCCATCAGCCAGCCGCACGTCCATCACCACCACATCCGGCTTGGTCCTCAACGCCTGGTCGATGGCCTCCTGGACAGACCCCGCCTCGGCCACGACAGTGAGGTCGTCGTTTGCGTTGATCAGCGACTTCACGCCATCGCGGACTACCTCGTGGTCGTCGACCAGCAGGATGCGCAAGCGATGGGATGACATAACGGCTATCGTCGCACCCGGACGCGAGGCTGCGTACGGCCCGTGGCCACTTTACGGCCAGGCCGAACGGCACTGTCTGGCAGGAGTGGAAAGGTGACACGTAGGCTCGTGCCACGGCCGCGCTTGGTCGATATGCGCAGTTTTCCCCCTAACGACGCCGCCCGTTCCCGCATGTTTCGAAGGCCATTGCCACCAGAATCACTCTTTGCATCGAAGCCCGATCCGTCGTCTTCAATCGAGAGCAAAGCGAATCGTCCTTTCCGGACCAGCCGCACCGCTGAGTTTTTGGCGTTGGCGTGCCGGACCACGTTGGACAGCGCCTCGCGCGTGAGCTGAACGATCTCATGTGACTGGCCGGAAAGAGATGCGGCAAGGTCTCTGTCGACCTCGACGGCGATCCTGGAGCCGGACCGGGCTTGGACCTCCTCCCCCAGAGCTCGAAGCGCCTGGTCGAGCTGCCGGTCTGCGAGGATGCCCGGTCTGAGCCCGAAGATGTAATTGCGCAGGTCGCGGATGACCCTGTCGAGCTCGCCGACCGCCCCTTCGATACGCGCCGCCTGTGCCGGAGAGCTTGTTATCAGAGCGGTGCTCTGCAAGCCCATCCCGACTGCGAATAGAGATTGGATGACGCCGTCGTGGAGCTCTTTGGCTATGCGCTCCCGCTCGTCCATGAGCCCGACTCGTCGCACGTCAGCCTGCGCCCGGGCATACTCCATCGCGACTGAAGCCTGGTCCGCGAATGTCTCGACGAGCTGTACGGTCTGCGGGTCGAAACGTCGCCCACCCTTCGAGTTGGCGACCATGAGGGTGCCGGTCGCGCCGCCCTGCGCGCGAAGCGGCACGAAGATCGCCGGTCCGACGCGACCGAGCCGGATGATCGGTTGATATGCGTCGCGGTGGGCGCTCGCGTCTTCCGTGACGAGTGTGCGCCCGGACTCCATCACCTCGCCCGAGATCGATCTTGCCGCCGGCACCGACTGGCCGCGCACCTGTGCGGCTTGCGCGCCCACCGCAGCGGCGACCACCAGCTGGCCCGGGACCGAGCTTGCCGTCAG
>JBGPYE010000186.1:0-4384 GCA_041493095.1 Candidatus Dormibacteraceae bacterium | reverse complement strand
GGGCGGTGGCGGAGCCAGGATCTTCTCCAGGTACGCCTTGACGCGGTCGAAGTCGTGCTCGAGGTCCGCCACCAGCGAACCGTTGTGCAGCGCGGCGGCCGGGTGGTAGAGCGGCACATAAGCGATGTCGCCTCGCTTGACGAGGCTTCCGTGAATGCGTGAGATGGAGCCCTGGCCTGGCATCAGGCGCTCGAGCGCATGCCGGCCGAGGATGAGGACGACTTTGGGCTGCACTAGCTCTAGCTGGCGCTTCAGGTACGGCGAACACGCCTCGGCTTCGTTCGGCATCGGGTCGCGGTTCATCGGGGGCCGGCACTTGAGCACGTTGGTGATGTAGACATCCGCCCGGCTGAGGCCGATTCGAGCGAGGAGGGTGTCGAGCAGCTTGCCGGCGGCGCCGACGAACGGCTCGCCCTGCCTGTCCTCGTTGAAGCCCGGGGCTTCGCCGACGATGAGGATGTCGGCGGGGCATGGACCGACCCCTGGCACCGCCTGGGTCCGCGTTGCATGCAGGCCGCAGTTCTTGCACGACCGGATCGTGTCGTGAAGCTGAATCAGCTCCTGCGGAGCGCTAAGCGACTTTCACGCCCGCTTTGAAGGTGATGAGGTCCCCCGCCTCGCGCACGGTTTGCATCACCGACGCAAGCTGCTCGCCGGTCAGCGGCACCAGCGGCAGCCGGAACGGACCGGCGGCGAAGCCCATCGCGTTGAGCGCTGATTTGATGGGCACCGGGTTGGCGGCGGTGGTCATGAGCGTCTTGATCACGGGCAGCAGCCCGAGGTGGATCTTTCGCGCGAGGTCGTTGTCGCCCTTGGCGTAAGCATCGATCAACTTTTTCATCGAGCGACCGGCGATGTGCGAGACGACGCAGATGACTCCGTAGCCGCCGACCACGAGGACCGGCAGTGTCCAGCTGTCGTCGCCGCTCCACACCTTGAAGCTCGACGGCTTGCCGGCACAGACGGAACCGATCTGGTCCAGGTCGCCGCTCGCCTCTTTGACGCCGATGATCCCCGGTAGCTCAGCACAGCGCAGGGTCGTGGCGGCGGTCATGTTGACCGCGGTGCGGCCCTGGATGTTGTACATGATCGTGGGCCCCGCCTCGGAGATCGCCTTGAAGTGCTGATACATGCCCTCCTGCGGCGGCTTGTTGTAGTAGGGCACGACCGCGAGCAGTGCGTCCGCGCCCGCTTTCATCGCGCGCTCGGAGAGCCTGACCGAGTGATGAGTGTCATTGCTGCCGGTGCCGGCGACGACGTTCTTGCCGGGAATTGCATTCTTGATGACCTTGATCAGTTCGAGCTTCTCGTCGTCGATCAAGCTCGGCGACTCACCCGTCGTTCCGGAGACCACCACGCCGTCGGATCCGTCCGCGACGAGCATCACCGCGAGCTTTTCGGCCGCTTCGTAATCAACCGAGCCGTCCTTCCTGAACGGCGTGATCATGGCGGTCAGCAGCGTTCCGATCTCGGTCGTCATTTCTTTAACCCCATTTCGATGGCTTGCTCTGCGATCTGGATCGCGTTCAGCGCGGCGCCCTTGCGCAGGTTGTCGGACACGATCCAGAGGGCAAGCCCGTTCTTGGTCGAGGCGTCGTTGCGAATGCGGCCAACATACACCTCGTCTTTGCCGGCGACTCCGTGCGGGGTTGGATAGAGCTTGGCGTGCGGGTCGTCCTCGACGATTAGCCCGGGTGACCTGCCGAACAGCGTCCGCGCCTGGTCCGCCGTGATCTTCTCGGTGGTCTCGACGAACAACGACTCACCATGCCCTATCGGCACCGGCACGCGAACGCAGGTGGCGGTGATGCGCAGCCCGGGCATGTGGAGGATCTTGCGGGTCTCGTTGACGATCTTGACCTCTTCCTCGTTGTAGCCCTCGGGCTCGGGCCTCCATCCGCCGGGCACCACGTTGTAGGCAAGCTGATACGGGTACGCGACCGCCTGAGGTTCGGTGCCATCCGCGATCGCTTTCGTCTGGTCCTCGAGCTCGTCGACGAGGGCGCGGCCGGCCCCGGAGGCCGACTGGTAAGTCGAAACAAGCACGCGCTCGAGGCCGACCGCTTTCTTCAGCGGATTCAGGATCACGGTCAGAGGGATCGCGCAGCAATTGGGGTTGGCGATGATGCCTTCGTTGTCGCGGATGTCCTCGCTGTTCACCTCCGGGACGACCAGGGGCACGTTTTCCTTCATGCGCCACGCGGAGCTGTTGTCGATGACCAGCGCCCCCGCTTCGGCCGCGAGTGGTCCGTACATCAACGCGATGTCAGCACTTGCGGCAAACAGCGCGATGTCGATGCCTTTGAACGCTTTCTCGTTGAGCGGCTCGACCTGAATTGAGCTGCCGTTGTAGGAAATCGTCAATCCTTTCGAGCGCTCCGACGCAAGCGCGATGACGCGTTCGCTTGGGAAATGGCGCTGCGCGAGCACGCGCAGCATCTCGTGCCCGACCATCCCGGTCGCGCCGACGACAGCAACGTTTAGTCGCTTGGGGGAGGGCACTTTGTCAGTTTACGTCGATCCCGGCAGGAAGCGGAACCCCTCGGCTCCAAACCCGCATCCGACAGTCCCACGCGGTTCTTGTCGCGGCCTCTAACCCGCATCCGACAGTCCGATGCCTTTTATGTGCCGGAGTCCAGGCCAAGCAGCTGGTCCAGGCCGCGATAGAAGCGCGGCTCGGCGGTGACCTTGCGGATCGCCAGCAGCACGCCTGGGATATACGCCTCGCGGCTCGTGGTTCGGTGAACGATGGTCAGCGTCTGTCCGGGGAGTCCGAAGATGACCTCCTGGTCGGCGACAAAGCCGGGCAGGCGCACGCTGTGCACGGCCACGTTCCCCTCTTCCCCGCCCCGCGTCCCGGGCAAGGTTTCCTTCTCTGCTGTCTTGTGGCTGAACGGCCTGTCACGCCGCCTGGCTGCAAGACGCTTCGCAGTCGAGAGCGCCGTTCCCGACGGGGCGTCCAGCTTGGTCGCGTGGTGCATCTCGATCACCTCGACCGCATCGAAATGCGGGGCGGCGATGTCGGCCAGGTGCATCATCAGCACGGCGCCCACGGCGAAGTTAGGCGCGACGATTCCACCGATCCCCTTGCTCTTGCAGGCCGTTTCGAGCTTGTCGACCGCGTCCGCAGACAAGCCGGTTGTGCCCACCACAGGCGATGCGCCGGCCGCGACCGCCGCGAGCGCGTTGTGCAGAGCTTCCGACGGCTTCGTGAAGTCGACCAACGCACGTGGCCTCTTTTCGTGGAGAAAAGCCGCCAGGTCGTCCCCTAGCTCTACTCCGCCAACGTATTCAAGCCCCGGCTCGGATTGAAACGCCGCTACGAGGACTGAGCCGACTTTGCCCCGGTAACCAGTTACCGCGACTTTGATCGGCTCAGCCATTGACTACTTAATTCCGGCGAGGACCGCGTCCGCCGCCGCCGCCGTTTCGACCACCACGGTCACGACCGCCGAACCCGCCCTCTCGCGGTGGCGGCGGCGGCGATGCCAGGGCAGTGGCCATGGCGTCTTTGTCGATCTTCTCTTCGATCGGCTCGCCCTTGGCCGTCAGCTCGTCGATCGCCGCCTGCCTGCTCAAGTTGAGCCGGCCCTGGCTGTCGACCTCCGTCGCCTTGACGACGATTTCGTCTCCGACGTTGGCAACCTCTTCCACCCGCTCGACCCGGTGGTCGGTGAGCTTGGAGATGTGCACGAGGCCGTCCTGGTTCGGCAGCACCTCGACGAACGCGCCGAAAGGCATGATGCGAACGACCTTGCCTTTGTAGATCTTGCCGACCTCGACCTCATCCGTGAGGCCTTTGATCCAGTCGATGGCGCGCTTGCCGCCCTCCTGGTCGACGGCAGCGATGAAGACCCGACCGTCGTCCTCGACGTCGATCTGAGCTCCCGTCTCCTCGGTGATCTTGCGGATCATCTTGCCTCCGGGGCCGATGATGTCGCGGATCTTGTCGGGGTTGATCATGATCGTCGTGATACGCGGTGCGTAGGGGCTCATCTCACTGCGAGGCCTCGGGAGCACTGCGAGCATCTTGTCGAGCACGAAAAGGCGCGCCTCGCGAGCCTGCTCGAGAGCCTGCGCAAGGATCTCGTGCGTAAGGCCCTTGATCTTGATGTCCATCTGAAGGGCCGTGATCCCGTCACGGGTCCCCGCGACCTTGAAGTCCATGTCGCCGAGGTTGTCCTCGACTCCCTGGATGTCGGTGAGCACCGCGAACTTGCCTTCCCGCGTCACCAGGCCCATGGCGATGCCTGCGACCGGAGACTTGATCGGGACTCCAGCGTCCATCAGCGCAAGGGTCGATCCGCAGACCGACGCCATCGACGTCGATCCGTTGGAGCTGAGGATCTCGGAAACCAACCGCATCGTGTACGGCCACTCCTCG
>JBGPYE010000027.1:0-9704 GCA_041493095.1 Candidatus Dormibacteraceae bacterium | reverse complement strand
ACTCCACGGTAGAGGAAGCCCTCACTGGCTTCTGAGCTGCGCAGTTCTGTGGAGCCGTTTGAGTTCCATGCCTCGCTCAGCCACCTCGATGAAGGATTGGAGACGCTTCATGAATCCGTCCGGAAGTTGCGTGAGGCGAGTGGTCGCGACAAAGACGACCGCAATGTCATGCACTTCGAGATCGCTCTCGCCGAAATCGGCGCGAACGTCCTCACTCATGGGCGACCAGCGGGCACCGATCCTCCGGTCGAATACCGCATCTGGCTCGACGATGACATGGCGAAAGCTTCTTTCGTGGATGGAGGCCCACCCGTCGACGAGGTCCTGTCCCGAGCCATGCCGGACCCCACGAGCGAGGCCGGCCGTGGCCTCCCCATGGCGCGCTGGCTCCTCGATGAGCTGCTCTACAAACGCGACGGCGAGGTCAACCAATGGCGACTGGTGAAACGGCTTTGAGCCCGGGGGAGGAGCTCTCCGACGAAGCCTGGCGCGTGCTCATTCACGATTTCCGCAACCTGCTCGCGGTCATCGTCAACTACAGCGAGCTGATCGCGGAGGAAACAGAGGACCCCGCGGCGGTGAGGACTGACATCCTCGAAGTCCGTACGGCCGCCGAGCGTGCCATCGTGCTGACCGACAAGCTGCGCCGGCCGGTCAAGTTCGCGGCCGAACCTGATACCGCGGGCGGGTCCTGAAGGTGGCGAGAACCATAGAACCTGAGAAAGAGACCACGCCCCGCGTACCTCTCACCCGCCGCCAAGTGGTCCTCGTGGTCGATGACGACGAGCAGGTCCTCCGGCTGGTCAAGCGAGTCCTCGAGCGGGCGGGCTTCGAATGCGTTGCGGTGGGCGACGGGCATGCAGCGCATAACGCGGCAGTGAAATCCAGGCCGGACATCATCCTGCTGGACCTCATGCTCGGAGATACGACGGGCGACCAGATCCTGACCGAGATCCGTAGCGACTTCCGCACCCGGCTCATACCGATCGTGTTCCTCACGGTGCGCGGCTCGCTAAAGGACAAGGTCGAGCACCTGCTCGCGGGCGCCGACGATTACGTCACCAAACCGTTCATCCCCGAGGAGCTCGTGGCGCGACTTCGCGCCGTGATGAGCCGTTCCACGACGACCCGAGACCTCAACCCGTTGACCGGCATGAGCGGCAACAGCGACATCCTGCGGGAGATGGGACGGCGCCTTGCCAGCGAAGAGCGGTTCGCGTGCCTCTATCCCGACATCGACGCGTTCAAGAGCTACAACGACCACTACGGCTTCCTGCGCGGCGACGACGTGATCAAGACGCTCGCCACGATCATCCTCGAGGTCCTAGAGGAGAACTACTCGTCGAGGCATTTCGCCGGCCACGTCGGTGGCGACGACTTCGTCATCCTCACCGACCCTGACCTCGCCGAGACGATCGCGACCGAGGTCACAAAGCGGTTCGACGACGCGATGCCCGCCCTTTACGACCCGCAGGACAGGGATCACGGGTGGATCGAGTCGGAGGAGCGCAACGGCAACCGGCTGCGCACCCCATTGGTCTCCGTGTCGATCGGGATCGTGATCGCCGAGCCGGGCCGCTACACGAGCGCAGCGGCGCTCGCGTCCAGGGCCGCCGAGGTGAAGGGTGTGGCCAAGCGCATGCCGGGTTCTAAGTGGGTGCTCGACCGCCGCCGCCCGCCCGAGAGGTTCGCTTGATAAACGGATGGAAGGGCGTTAACCGAGTGCTAGCATCCTTGGGGCCAACAGCCGTGAATCTCTCCACGCGTTCGGACAGACTCCCATGAGCGAGGTCAGGATCACCTCGCCCGAACTACCTGAACAGGTACCGGAACAGACTCCCGCCGAGAATGCCGAGGCGATGCCGGTTCCCGCGTCCAACGGCGCGCCCGCGCCGGCTGCTCGTGCGGTCCGCTTCAAGGTCGCTGTGCACCGGCTCGACGGCGGTCTCGAAGAGGGTGATTCCGACGTTCGGTCACTGAGCCGCGACGGTTATCCGATCTACAACCCCGCGGATGCGGACCGGCCCCGATTGATCCCAGGTCGCGACATCAAATATGTGGTGTTCGGTTCGGTCGAGGACCCGAACCTCGAAGCCGACCCTGGCGAAAAAAGCCAGTCTCGCAAAGCGATCCTCCGCTTCCGAGACGGAGAGTGGATCGCCGCCTACATCGACCCGGAAGAGAAGTCGGACGGTGAAGGCGTGGCGATCAAGATCCGCCTCGCCGAGCGCCAGCGCGTAATCCCCGCCCTGGCCGCGTCGGCCGCGCTGCTCGAGACGCAGTTCGTGGACATGTGGGCGCCGGCGGCGCCTACCACACCGCCTCAACGGCGAAGGTCCGACATCGTGGAGGCGGCCGCTCGCCAGGGTCGCGACCTGGGCAAGCTCGCCAACGAGTTTCGCGACCGCCTGGCGCTGATCCGCGACGTCGGCCTCACTACTGGCGACACGCTCGCCTTCTCACGCGCTGTGCGCACTCACCTCGATCGCTTCCTCTCCGACGACGGGATCGACCTGAGCTCGCAGGAGAAATCTGCGCTGGCCGACATCATCCTGCGTGCTGCGGTCGGATACGGACCGCTCGACGGATTGCTTCACGACCGGTCGGTGAGCGAGATCATGGTCAACGGTCCCGACCAGGTCTTCATCGAGCGGCGAGGCGTGCTCACGAAGGCCGACGTCCGCTTCGAGGACGAGAACCAGCTGCTCGAGACGATCCGCCGCATGGTCGCGACAACCGGCCGGCATATCGATGGCTTGAACCCGATGGTGGACGCCCGCCTGCCCGACGGCAGCCGCGTCAACGCGATCATCCGCCCCGCGGCGATCCACGGTGCCGCGCTGACGATCCGGAAGTTCAAGGACGCCGTGCTCGGCATGGAAGACCTGACCCGTGAGGGCAGCCTCAGCCCCGCCATGGCGGAGTTCCTGGAGGCGGCCGTTCTCGGCCGCATGAACATCCTGGTCTCGGGTGGCACCGGCTCGGGCAAGACGACGACTCTGAACGTAATCGCGCGCTTCATCCCGCACAACCAGCGCGTGATCACGATCGAGGACGCCGCCGAACTTCAGATCGACCACCCACATGTGATCGCGCTCGAGCACCGCCCGCCCAACGTCGAAGGCAAGGGCGAGCTCACCATCCGCCAGCTGCTGCGCAACAGCCTCCGGATGCGACCCGACCGAATCCTGGTCGGTGAGGTCCGCGGCGCCGAGGCGCTCGACATGCTGCAGGCCATGAACACCGGCCACGATGGAAGCATGTCGACCATCCACTCCAACTCGGCTCGCGACGCGCTGTCCCGACTCGAGACGATGGTGATGATGGCGTCCATCGACATCCCGTTCGAGGCCGTGCGGGCACAGATCGCATCCGCCGTCAACCTCATCGTCCACCAGGCCCGCATGCCGGACGGCCGTCGCAAGGTTGCCCAGATCGCGGAAGTCGTGGGCTACGACGCCAACGGCGCGATCCTCCGCGATATCTTCCTGCTCGGCATGGGCGAGGACCTCAGGCTCGAGTACAACGCGACGGGTTACGTTCCGACGTCGCTCGACAAGGCCGCCTTCTACGGCGTACAGGTGAACCAGGACCTGTTCGACCCCGTCAAGTCTCGGTTCGTTCCCGCGGGTTCGGACAGCATGATGCCGGTCGTCAAGGACCCGCTGATGAGCGGTCAGCACGGCGGCGGTGAGAACGTGGTCCGCCAGGTGGTCGTCGTGCCCTTCAGCTCAGACCGCCCCGGGGACGCGAAACAACAGCAGCAGTCGCACACGGTGCAGTCGTCCCCGACGCAACCGGCCAGCACGATGGCCTCAACGCCCGAGATGCAGGAGGAGATGCGCAAGCTCATCGACGCCGCCCGCTCGGCGGTCGCCGACCTGCAGGCAGCGGCGCCCAGCCAGCAGCAGCAGCAGGCCCCGACGCCCGTGGTTCCGATCGCGTCGAGCGAGCAGCCTCAACCCGCGCCTCAGGCATATGCGCAGCCTTCGGCCCCTGCCTTCACGCCCCACAAGGTCCATCCTGAGGAGCCGGATGAGTCGCCGGGAGAAGGGCCAACCCATGCCGAGTCGAACATCGCCAGCAGCCAGGCGCTGCAGGCTGCCACGGCCATGGCGCGCGCGACCACCGCGCTCGGCAACCTCGCCGCGGCCAACAGCGGCTACGTCGGGATGCTGCCGACGGTTCGCGCAGCTGAAGGCGACAAACCTGCCGGCGCGTCGCGCCGCATCCTCGCCGTGATCGAAAGCCTGATCACGCGCCGCGGCCTCAACCTGCGCCTCGCGCCCGCGATCGCGCAGGCGTTCGAGGGCGCCGAGCTTAAGGGCAGCGATTACGCGGGGGAGAACGGCATCAGCAAGGAGTCGGGCGGCCGTGAGCTTCGGCAGGCGGTGGAAGCCGGGCTGCTCCAGGTGGTCCGTTACCCCCAGGGCGAAGCTGGTTTCAAGGCCTCGCAAGACCTGCTGCGTGTGGTCGCGGAGGGGCTTGGCATGGCGGTCAACGCCTCATCGCCGCTCACGTCGGAGACGATCATCGGCAGCCTTGCCATCGGCCAGACCGAAGGCACCGTGACGATCATGTTCACCGACGTCGAAGGCTCCACCCGGCTGCTCTCGACGCGGGGCTTCACAGAGTCTCACGAGATCATGCGGGCGTACGAGACGATCATCGAAGAGAAGGTCGCGGAGCACGCCGGGCGCCGGATCAAAGGCCTCGGCGACGGGTTGATGATCAGCTTCGGGTCGGTGCGGCACGGCGTCGAGTGCGCGCTCGAGATCCAGAAGGCGATCGGTGAGTACAGTAAGCAGAACCCCGAGCGGAAGATCCGGGTCCGCATCGGCCTCAACACGGGCGAGGTCGTCGAGGAGGCGGGCGATATCTTCGGCGCCGCGGTCAACGTCGCGGCTCGCGTCGCGGGCAAGGCCCGGGGCGGCGAGATCCTCGTCTCCGACGTCGTTCGCCAGCTCGTCGGCCCGATGGCGGAGATGCAGTTCGCTCTTCGCGGACGCTACAGGCTCAAGGGGTTCCCGGACAGGTGGCGGCTCCACCAGGTCACCCCCGGCGAAGTCAAAGAGACCGCTCGCGCCCTGCCCACAGGTGACGGCTTCGTCGACCGCGAGCAGGAACGCCTCGACATCAGGATGCTGCTCGAGCGGGCTGCCACCGGTTCTGGAGGCATGCTGTTCCTCACCGGCGCGCCGGGCATCGGGGCCTCGCGGCTCGCCTCCGAGGTGGCGGGCGAGGCCACGAGTAAGGGCTGGCTGGTCCTGAGCGGCCGCTGCATGGACCAGGACCTGGGCGCGTCCTACGCGCCGTTCCGCGAAGTACTGACGACCGCAGTCGCAGCGGCGACTTCCAAAACGCTCCAGGAGGCGGCAGGCGACAACGGACCGTTGCTTTCGCAGCTCGCGCCGAGCCTGCGCCAGAAGGTGCGAGGCATGGCGGCCGCCACGCACGTGAGCGCCGACAAGCTTCGTGAGCAGCTGTTCCACGCCATCTTCGACTTCCTAACCGGCGTGCAAGCAAAGCGGCCGCTGCTCATCGTCCTCGACGACCTTCAGTGGGCGGACGACGCCACTGTGCTGCTGCTCCGTGACCTCGCAGAGCGGGTCGCCGGCAGCCACATGGTCGTCATCGGCACCTACTGGGATGGCGAGCTGGATTCGTCCCGCCCCTTTGGCACCGTGCTGTCGCGGCTGTTGCGCCGGCGCCGCGCGCAGAGGATCGCGCTCGGCCCGCTTGCCGAGCGCGCGGTCGAGAAGATCGCGGCCGGGGTTGCGGAAACGCCGCTCTCCGCGGTCCAGGTGATCGGCATCCAGGCGGCGGCAGAAGGCAACCCGCTGTTCGTCGAGCAGTCCGCCCTGTACATGGCCGAGTCCGAGAGCATGCTCGGAGGCGGCGCGCGCGTGCAGTCCAGCTTCACCGAAGAAGACCTCGAGCTCGCACAAAGCGTGCGCGGCCTCATCGGCCGCCGGCTCGAGCGGCTCAGCGAACCCGCGCAGCGGATGCTCGTCGCGGCTGCTGTGGTCGGACGCGACTTCGACATAGGACTGCTCGAGGCGTTTGGCGAGCTCTCGGGGCACGAGCTTCGCGAGGCTCTCGAAGAGGCCACACGTGGCCGCTTCCTGACCGCAGCCGGTCAAGACAGGTACCGGTTCGCACACGACCTCGTCCGTCAAAGGGTGCTCGCCGTGCTGCCGCTGCCGCGCCAGCAGGCCTACCACCTGGCCGTGGCGGACACGCTCGAACGCGTCTATGGAAAGAGCGCAAGCGAACGGGCGGCTGAGATCGGCCACCACCTCTACCAGGCCGGTACGTCAGCCGACCCACAGCGAACCGCAACGTTCCTGGGCCAGGCGGCGAAGAATGCCCTGGCCGTGGCGGCGTTCGAGGACGTCTTGAGGCTTGTCGAGGCGACTCTGGCGCTGCTGCCGGGCGACAGCATGCGGGAGCGGGCCGAGGCACTGGCGATGCGCGGCCAAGCTTTCTGGGGCCTCGGGCGGATCGACGACGCCAAGGCCGCCTGGCAGGGTGCTGCCCAGCGCTACGAAGAGCTCGACGACGACAAGGCCGCCGCCGGCATCCACACGCAGCTGGCACACCTCGAAGCAGGACACGAGCGCCCGGCACAGAACGGCCGAGAGCACCGCCGCGCCGAGCGCGAATCGGAGTCCTCAGCCAGCCGCTAACCCGTGAGGCGGCTCGCCGGAGGCAGGGGTGAGTACCCGGCGTTGAAGTTGATGCTGGGCATCGAGCCGCTGAAGCTGATGGTTTTGGCGATGAGCCCACCCACGCCGCTCGCCTCGAACGAATACGGGGAGGGCACGCTGACTGAGGCCGCTGGCGCGTAGACGAGCCCGATGTAGGCGGAGTTGCCGTTGGCGCCCAACGTGTTGGCGCACGTGTTCGCCGGAGGCGATCCAGCGCCCGGCTCATAAACGGACATCCAGTTGTACTGGTAGCCGCTGAACAAGTATGTGTCTCCGCCGTTGGTGTTGGTCAGGCAGGCGCCGGCGGGAAGGTACAAGACGACCGCACCGGGCGTCACCGGCCCTGGACATGACACGTACGCGCCCGCGATGGACTCGCAGTTGTTCTCGTTGGCGCGGTCGCCGGCAGCGCCAGCGAGCCGTGACGGGTTCTGGTTGGGCAGGCTGGCCGACAGGGGCGCGTTCTGTCCGCTTGGCGGATAGGCCCCCGGCGTCCCTGGAGCGGCCAGCACGTTGGGAGCGAACGGCGCGGCGAGATCGCCCGAGTCGAGTGTCAATGCCTCGTGTCCAAGCGTGCATCCGTTGCCGTTGAACGCAGGGCACGGGTTTGTGTTCGTGTTGAGTACGGGCACGCTCACAGGCAGCGTCGCCGACAACCCGAACGGCCCGGCGCATCCATTGTTCGGGGGCGCCGCATAAATGTTGTAAGAGGTCGCCCCGGGCACATTGCTCACCGTCACCTCGATGTTCTGGCCGCTGTTGTTGACGTGCTGCTGATAACACATGGACGGCGCGCTTTCGCGCGTGTACGAAAGCCCGTTGTAAGTATCGGTGCGGGTGGAAGTCAAAACAAACGACCAGGTGCCGACGGGAATTCCTCTTGGTCCGTCGACGACGTCGACCTCTACGGAGCCCGCACATTCGACACCGTTCGTGTCCCAGAACTGGTGTGCCGCTCGCAGCGTGTTGTTCGCCGGGTTGGGTTCATCCGGCGGCTTGAGCTCATTGCTGACGAAATCGGCGCTGTTCGAGTACCCCGCCTGCCAGTCGTAGACCCCACCGCTCAAGAACCAGCAGTGGTTGCCGCCGAAGCTTGGAACCGCGGCGTAGATTCCGGCTAGCAGCACCACTGTCGCGTTCGGCGCGCCCCGGGCGCCCCCGACTACGGCGGGCGCCGGGAAGTTCGGATCGACGAAACGGAACCCCGACCGTGTGGCGCCTGCGACATCCGGGTACGTACATGGAGTCGACGCGCCGCTCGGGTAGCACGCGTTCGTCACCGATCCCGGCACCGGCGACTGGCAGCGCGCATAGATGTCGCCGGCAACCCTCAACGCTCCACCTGAAACCAGGATGGCGCCGCTTGCAACCACATCGCCGGTGACGTTCAAGGTGCCGCTGCCGCCAACGGTCAGCGAGCTCCCACCCGCTCCTCCACATCCCGCCCCATCGATTGTCGCGACGGCTGGAGTGAAGAGCAGGTTGTTGACGCCGCCCGCCGCCACGCCCGCGATGATCGGGCTCGAGCCGTTTGTCAGGATGCGAGCGAACTGAAGTTGCAGCGAACGGGTCGCTGTGATTCTGAAGCGGCTTCCCTGAGCTCCGAGGTTCGACACGACCTGCGTCAGCACGGTGCCGTCCGAGTAGGTGCAGGTCACAGTCACAGGCGCCGCGCCTGGGCTCCCATAACCGGGCGCGCATGAGGGCGCGGCGTAAAGGCGCAGGTTCGCGCCGAAGATGCTCGTGGCCGCCTGCTCCGCACTGATGTAGCTGCCCGTCTGCTGCAGCTTGTCGCCCGCCGCCAGTGCCGAGGCGTCGACCGCCGCCTGCAGGTCGCGGCGCAGCGCGTAAGCGCGCGAGCCGTCGATGGCGAGCGCCGCCATGCCGACGATCACCGCCAGCATGATCGCGATCAACACAATGGCCTGACCTCGTTGCCATCCCCTCTCCCCATGGTGGAGAGGGGCAGGATCAGCGCCTGAAGTTCGTTCCACGCTACGACGTGAGCCGGCTGGCCTGAGGGACCGGACCGTACTCGGCCGTGTCGCCGATGATCGTCGGCAGCTGGCCCCCGAAAGTGAGCGTGTACGCAATCACTCCGCCGATCTCATTGGTCCTGAAGGCTGAAGCTTTTTGGACGGAGATGGCCGCCGAAGGCGTGTAGACCAATCCGATGAACGCAGAGTCGGTCGCGGCCCCCAGCACATTGCTGCAGGTGTTCGCAGGCGGATTGGAGTCGCCAGGCTCGTAGAGCGCGATCCAGTTGAACTGGTAGCCGCTGAAAATAATGGTGTCGCCGCCGGTGGTGTCGTTGAGGCAACCGCCGCTGGGGATGTAGAACGCAACCGCACCAGGAGTGACCGACCCCGGGCATGTCGTCAACACCCCGGCGATGGTGTCGCACTGATTCTCATTGGCTCGGTCACCACCGGGGGGTGCCGCACGGTTCGCATTTTCATTCGGCAGGTTGCTCCTCAAGGGAGCCGTCTCACTCGATGGCGAATACGAGCCGACCACACCGGGTCCCGCGAAGGCGTTTGGGGCGAACGGCGGCCCGAGGTAGTCCGCGTCGAGGGCAATCGACTCGTTTCCCAGGCTGCACCCGGGGCCGGAGTAGATCGGGCACGCACCGGTGCTGTCGTTCTGAGGAGTGCCGACTACGGGGAGCGATCCGACCAGGCCGAACGGACCGTTGCACGAGCCGCTCGGGCCGGCGTAGATGTTATAGGCGGTAGCGCCCGGCACGTTGCTCACCTCGACGAGCACGTTCCTGCCGGCGCCATTTACCTGCGTCGTGTAGCAGATCGACGGAGCGCTCTCCCGAACGTACGGGAGTCCGTTGTAAAACGCCGTTCGAGTCGACGTCAGCACGAAGGACCAGGTCCCGTTGGGGATGCCCTTGAGCCCCGCGATCGACGTCACCCGGGCCGAGCCAGCGCACTGCGCGCCGTCCACGTCCCAGAGCTGGTGCTGCGCGAGTCTGGTGTTGTCGTT
>JBGPYE010000045.1:0-8532 GCA_041493095.1 Candidatus Dormibacteraceae bacterium | reverse complement strand
CGGCTTGATCCCGCTCGTCAGTTATCCGATCTTGCTCGCGTCGCAGCAAGGGTTCAAAGAGCTGAGCGTGGGCCTGGTCGCCGGCACCCTGCTCGCGGTGGTGCTGCTGTTTGCTGTGCCGGTCGTACTGCTCGGTTGCGTGAGCCCGTTCGCGATCCGCCTGCTCCTGAAAGACGTCGAGACCGGAGGCAACACCGCGGGTCGCGTCTACGCACTTTCGACGGCGGGCAGCATCCTCGGCACCTTCCTGCCTGTGTTCTGGTTCATACCGACCTACGGGACCCGTCCGACGCTGGAGGGTTTCGGCCTCGCACTTGTGCTCGTGTCGGTGGTCGGGTTGTGGCCTCGGCGCCGTTTGTATGCGGCGTTCGCCCTCGCAGTGATCCTCGCGTGGGTCCTGCTCCCGGCAGGGATCAAGCCGCCAGAGGTCGGCAAGCTGCTTTACGAGAAGGAGTCCGCATACCACTACATCCAGGTCGTCCAGGTCGGTACGAAGACGGAGCTCATCCTCAACGAGGGCCAGGCCGTCCACTCGATCTACGACTCGGCGAACCTGCTCACGCGTGGGCCGTGGGACTACATGCTGATCGCCGACGCATTCCGGCCGGCACAGGCAAGCGAACCTCAGCCGAAGAGCATCGCCATCCTCGGCCTGGCCGGCGGAACCGCCGCTCGCCAGTACACCGCCGCATACGGACCTGAAGTCCAGATCACCGGCGTGGAGATCGACCCCGAGATCATCGACGTCGCCCATCGGTACTTCCACCTCGACGAGCCCAACGTCCACCCGGTGGCCTCGGATGCGCGTTACTGGTTGAACACCCAGGCCGGGCGATACGACGTGATCATCATGGATGCGTACCGGCAGCCCTACATCCCGTTCCATCTCACCACCCGCGAATTCTTCAGCGAGGTCCGAAGCCACTTGAACCCGGGCGGAGAGGCGGTGGTGAACGCCGGACGCACCGCAACCGACTACAGGCTCGTGGACGCGATCGCGAGCACGATGGCCGCCGTTTATCCGAGCGTGTTCCTGGTCGACGTGCCTGAGTTCGCGAACACTCTGGTCTACGGTTCGACCCAGCCGACGACGATCGAGGACGTCAAGCACAACCTCGGTCTCATCAACGAACCGCTGGCGCGCACCGTCGCGACCAGCGCGCTCACCGAAGGCGACCTACGCGTGTCCCCTTATCACGGGCAGGTGTACACCGACGACCTTGCGCCGGTCGAGCGTCTGATCGACCAGATCATCTTCAGCTTCGCAACCGCGCGCTGAATTTCACCTCCCCGCTCGCCGGGGAGGTCGGCCGAAGGCCGGGTGGGGGGATGGACTAGCTCTTCTCCGGGTGAAGAACACCTTTGACCTGCTCTCCCGCGAGCTCATGCTCCTGCTCCAGGCAAAGCAGGCGCACGCGACCCATCGCGACCAGCCGCTCCTGATCGTCCAGGACTCGCGCCTCCCAGACCTGCGTTCGGCGGCCTCGCGTGATCGGGGTCGACACCGCGTGAAGCCTGGAGCCGGCGCGCACCGCGCGTATAAAGCTCGTGTTGTTCTCGAGGCCGACCACGGACTGGTTGCGAGGTAGGGCGACGAGCGCTGCTCCGATCGACGCCAAAGATTCGATGAGCCCGCAGTGCACGCCGCCATGGACGATGCCGTAGCCCTGCAGGTGCTCAGGTCCCACAGTCAGCTCGGCTCGAACCTCGTCCGATGTCGCGAGCGTGACGGTGATGCCCATCGCCTTGAGCCAGCCTTCAGGCAGCTCGTTCATTCGCGCCGAAAAATCCTGGCTCACCAAGAAATCGTAACGACTCAAAGACAAGGGCCCGGAAGATCCGGGCCCCTGTTGTCGACGTTCGCAGTGCTTCCGCCTCCGACTCCAGGAGCCGGTTTCGGAATGGAAGCCCTAGAGGCTTACGTCCTCCCGAGCTCCCGGCTGGCAAACGAGGCGGCTGGCACCACGATTCGGTTTATCCAAGCTTCCGCCTCACCTCCTTTGCCCCACGGGCGTTGAACTTCGCTGCAAAGTGTATCAGCCGAATGCTCCCACTAGACTCTTCGAAAGTTTGAAAACCAAGCGGCTCACCAAGCGCGAAGTCCAGAAGCCCGACGGCCGTTACCTAATTTATTACGAAAAGGCTTGAGCGAGCTCCGCTGGCATCCCCTGTTAGAAGAGTGGGTCACCGTTGCGCCCTGGCGGCAGGACCGGACCTATCACCCGCCGGCCGACCACTGTCCTCTGTGCCCGACGCGCCCGGGCAAGCTTGAGACCGAGATTCCCGAACCCGACTATCACATCGCCGTTTTCGAAAACCGCTTCCCCGCCTACACCGGCGAGCAGGGCCGGTGCGAGGTTGTCTGCTATACGCCGGATCACGATTCGTCGCTCGGCGAGCAGAGCGTCGATCACATCCGTGACCTCATCGAGGTTTGGCGCGATCGCACCAACGAGCTCGGCCGGCTGCCCAACGTTCGTTACGTCTACGTCTTCGAGAACCGAGGTGAGGTCATCGGCGTCACCCTCAGCCATCCGCACGGACAGATCTACGCCTACCCATTCGTGCCTCCCGTCATCCAGCGTGAGCTGAATGCGGAGGCGCGGCACATGCGCAAGACGGGCCGATGCCTTTTCTGCGATGTCATCGAGGGCGAGCGCGGCGGTGAGCGGACCGTGCTTGGTGACGAGCGCTGGATCGCGTTCGTCCCGCCGTTTGCACGCTGGCCTTACGAGGTGCACCTGGCGCCCATCCATCACCGCGGCGGGCTCGCAGACCTCGACGAGGAAGACGACGAGTCGTTCGCCCGCAACCTCAAAGGCCTGCTGCAAAAGTACGACCGCCTTTTCGATCGGCCACTGCCTTACGTGATGGCGATGCACCAGAAACCGCCGGGCCGTGGCGGCCGCCATCACCATTTCCACGTCGAGTTCTATCCTCCCAACCGCAGCCGGGACAAGTTGAAGTACCTCGCCGGGTCGGAGCTCGGCGCCGGCGCGTTCATCCTCGATGCGCGCGCCGAGGACACCGCGGCCGAGCTGCGTGGAATCTAGACAGCCCGAGGGTCGCTGGCGCGGCCGCGCGCCCGGCCGCGTGAACCTCATCGGCGAGCACGTGGATTACATGGGCGGTGTCGTCCTGCCCGCGGCGGTCGACCGGCACACCGAGGTGACCGGGCACGCTGCGTCGGAGTGGGGAATTCAGAGCGATGTCGCGGGCGGCCTGGCGTACGTGCTGGCGGTCGGAGAGGAATTAGGAGTTGGGCCGCAGTCGGTTGACGTCACCTCAGAGGTGCCGCCGGCCGCGGGCATCAGCTCTTCCGCCGCTCTTCTGGTGGCAGTGGCAGTTGGGCTCCGTCCTGAGATGGACGGAAAGCAGGCGGCGCTCGCATGCCAGCGGGCGGAGCAGCGGGCGACCGGCGTGCAGGTCGGAGTCATGGACCAGTTCGCGTCGGCGCTCGGGCGGCGCGGCCACGCGCTGCTGCTCGACTGCGCGACCCTGGAATATCAAGCCGTGCCATTTCCGGACGAGGTCGCCATCGCGGTGATCGACTCGGGCGAGCACAGATCGCTCGCGACGACTCCTTACAACAAGCGCAGGCGCGAGGCCGAGTCTGGCGATCCGAAGCGCCGCCGCCATGTCGATTCGGAGATCGCACGCGTGCACGCGTTCGTTAGCGCCCTGCACAAAAGAGATTTCGATGAGCTCGGGCGCTTGCTCAAACAGTCGCACGAAAGCCTGCGCGACGATTTCGAGGTCTCGACCCCGACGGTGGACGCGCTGGTCGAGAAGGCGTGGGCCTCGGCCGGCTGCTATGGCGCCCGCATCATGGGCGCCGGATTCGGTGGCAGCGTCCTGGCGCTGGTCGAGCGCGATCAGACAAACGCGTTCGCAGCGTCCATCGGGCGCCCGGTCCTGTTCTGCGCCACAGCTGACGGCGCGTACGTGGCCGTCAGACGTGAGGGGCCCCCGCGAACTCGCGGCGAAGCTTCGGAGTTCGTGGGGTTTTGAGCGACTGCCTCTTCCTGCCGATGCAGCAGCGCACAGCGGGCGTCCGCGAGCTGAGCTCATGGGAGGCGGTTTGGATGCCGCTCGGAGAGGGAGAGGCGGAAAGGCTGACCATCGGTCGCGGCTCCGGATGGAAACCGGTCGAGGTGCCGCGTCAGCTGTCCGCGCGCGAGGGTCGCCAGTCTGTCTGGTACCGCACGGAGTTTCCGCGGCCGGATCACGCGGGCCGCGTCGTGCTGCGCATCGGCGGGGCATTCCTGGCCACCAACGCGTGGCTGAACGGCAAGCTGCTCGGATCGCACTACGGCTACTTTGCCCCGTTTGGCTTCGACCTCACCCCATACCTGAAGGCCGAGAACCTGCTGGTCATCTGCTGCGAGTCGCCGGTCGAAACGCAGCCCGAGACAAAACACCACATCATGGGTTGGTTCAACGACGGCGACCTCAAGCCGTACCCCGCATCGGCCTACTCGAGTCTGCCCGACCCTTACGTGCCGGAGGTGCCCGTCGGCCTTTGGCGCCCGGTCGAGCTCGAGTACGTGGGCCCGATCACCATCGATTGGATGAGGCTCAAGCCGCGCTTCGAAGGCGGCGACGGTCGCCTCGACGTCGAGGCGCGCCTCCGCAACCTCGACGGGCGGCAGATGGAGGGCGAGGTCGAGCTCGTCGTTCCAGTGCCAGGTAAAGATGCGTTGCGGCTCAAGCGCGAGCTGCGACTGGCCGGAGGCGCGGACCAGACGCTGACGATGCGCCTCGCCTTTCCTGGCGCGCGGCGCTGGGATCCGTGGCGGTTGGGGGAGCAGCCGATCTACGGCGCGGAGCTCGTCACCCGAGACTCGTCGGGCACCGAGTCGGCGCGGGTCGACGACACCTTCGCGTTTCGCGACCTGACCTGGAATATCGGCGCGCGCCGCTGGGCCATGTCGATCAATGGGCGTCCGATTTTTCTTCGCGGCGCGTGCTACGCCCCGTCACATCGTCTCGATGAGCTCACGCCTGAAAGGTTTGACGCCGACCTGGCGACCGCGAAGCAGGCCAACCTCGACGCCCTGCGCATCGTCGCCAACGTGCTGCCTGACGAGTTCTACCGACGAGCGGATTCAGCGGGCATGCTAGTGCTGCAGGAGCTGCCGCTGACCGGCACGTACGCCTATCACGCGAGCGGCAACGACGCACGCTTTTTCGAGCAGGCGGCGCGTGAGCAGCAGGCGGAAATGGTCGAGCTGCTTCACAACCGGCCGTCGGTCGCGCTCTGGATCGCGCATGACGAACCGCCGTGGCTGGCGACGAACTCAGATCTCGGGGAGGCTCACGCGGTGCGGCAGAACCACCCGATCGACCAGGAGCTGAAGGCCTCTTTCGAACGGCTCGACCCGAGCCGCCCATCCCTTGCCGCATCCGGTGACGTCGATCTGCACCTGATGCTGGGGTGGGCAGGCGGTTCCTGGGCGGACCTCGCACACGTCGAACCGCTGATGGTCACCGCGTTTGGAGCGCAATCGCTGCCCGATGCGGACTCTCCGGTGTGGGAGCACATCGGAACGCGCTGGCCGGCGGCGGACGACGAGGCGTCGTGGCGACATGCGGGATATCAGCCGGTCAACTGGGCGGAGCGCGGCGCCGGCCTGCCATCCGCACATTCGAGCCTTGAGTCGTATATCGAAGCGTCGCAGCGCTACCAGGCTGACGTCGTGCGCTTTGCCGCCGAACACATGCGCACGCGAAAGTTCGAGTCCTGCTGGGGGGCCTTCGCGTATCACCTCGTCGATCCGTTTCCGGGCATCGGGTTTGGCCTGCTCGACGGCGCGAGGCGCCCGAAGCGCGCCCTCGAAGCGCTGGCGTACGCATTCAAGCCGACCCGCGTGATCATCGAGCCGCTTGGTTTCGAGGCCGATCGGCCGTTCGGGATCTTGCAGAAATCGAACGTGCCCTTTGCCGGCCGGATGGTGATCGTCAACGACGACCCGGAAGTTTCTGGACGCGGCACCATACGGTGGTCGCTGTCGCGCAAGCGCGCCCCGAAGGGCAAAGGCGTCAGGCGCTTGCGCGACGCGATGTTGAAAAAGTCTTACTCGGGCACTGTCGAGGTGGAGATTCCGACGGCGTTCGAGCCTGCAGTGAGCGCGACCACCCTTAGCCTTCCTCTGCCGGCCGAGGGCGACTACAGGCTCGAAGCCACGCTGACCTCGGCGGGGCGCGAACTGGATCGCGCTGAGCTCACGTTCAAAGTGACCTCGAATCTTCCGTCGCCCCGACCACGCCCCGAAATACCGCGCTATCTCGCCGAGCGGCTCGCGGACCTGAGGAGCCTGGGCGCCGAATCGCAGGGTATGAGCTTCGCGATCGAAAACCGGACGCGGCCTGCTGTGCTTGTCGGCATGACCGGCCTGCGCCTTGACGGCATCGTCCTCGCAGGCCATCAGCTGCAGATCGAGACCAACGCCGGCCTTGCACCACTGCCTCGACGGCTCGATCTCCCGATTGGCCGGCGCATCCAGGTGCACGTCGTCACAGGTCAGCCGCTCGGAAATGGTGCGCACTCTCTGGAGACGGACATCACAGTGCCGGGTGTCGCTTCTGGACGGCTGGTGATCGAAGGAACGGTCGGCGGATAGCCAAGTCTTGGGTCTCCGAGTTACTCTCAACTCGCATTGATTCGGGTACCTCGGATGCCATACTTCTGGGCTACGCGCTGCTGCTTTAAGTCACTTATACAAAGCCGAACACGGCGAAAGGGAGGCTCTCCACCGGATGCCAGTTGAATACGCGGACATAATCCTGGCGGTGGCGGCCCTGTTAGCCGCCTTCCTTTATTTGAGGACTCGCCGGCGACGCAAGCACAAGAAATCGGCGCCACCGGTTCGCCCCGCCTCCCCGACCAGCCAGACCGCCGGCGTGGCCTCGACTTGGGCTCCGCCCGCGGCCGCGCGGCCGGCCAGTCCTGTCGCGCCGACGATCGTCGTTCAGCCTGGTTCGTCGCCGAGCTGGGACCAGCCTGCCTCCTCGCAGGCGAAGCCTGGTGGCACTTCACCCGCGTGGGGAGCGCCTGCGGCGCCGCCCGCCGGCCCGTCCCCGACATGGGGATCGCCCGCTGCACCCGCTGCACCCGCCGGTCCTCCCGGCGCGGCTGAGCCGGCTCCCACTTGGGGATCACCTGCGGCTGCGCCGGCCCCTTCGTCGACCTGGGGCTCACCCGCGTCGGCCTCGCCGCCCGGCGCACCCGCGCCCTCGTGGGGCGCACCGCCGCCTTCGGCGGCTCAGCCGCCCGGACCCGCTCCGGCTCCGGCACCAGCGCCTCCGCCGCCAGCTGCTGCTCCGCCCGCGCCTTCATCGGGCGCACCGGCTGCACCCGCGCCTTCGTGGGGAGAGCCCGCGCCGGCTGCGGGAGCATTGCCGGCCGAGCCTGCGAAACCGGCCTTCCCAACGGCGCCCTCGTGGAACCCGCCGGCTCCTGCATGGGACCCACCCAAGCCCGCCGCCGCGGCGCCGCCGCCACCCTCTGGGAGCGACTGGGGAGCGCCTCCGCCCGCGGCCGGCGCGCCACCTCCAACTGTCGCGCCGTCGTGGGAGGCGCCCGGCGCTCCGGCTGCACCAAAGTCAGGTTCCTGGAATGAACCGGCCGCGCCGGCCTGGGATATGCCGAAGACCGAAGAGCCAGCTGCCCCGGCCGCCCCTTCGTGGGGAGCGCCGGCCGCGCCCCCGGTTGACCAGTCGGCGGCTCCTCCTTGGAACCCGCCGGCGGCTCCGATCCCGACAGCGGCCTGGTCAACACCGGCGGCGCCGACCGCACCACCCGCCGCACCGGCGGAGGCCAGCCCTACCGACGCTGCGCTGGCCGCCGGAGCCGAGTCGGCCGCTGCAGAAGCCGCACCGCAACCCTCGACGCCGCCGTGGGAGGCTCCCCGGTCGAACGAATCGCAGGCCAACGTGGCTGAGACCATGGTGGTTCCCCCGGACATCGCGGCAGCGGCAGCTATGAGCCTCGAGGCAGCCGCCGCCGCACGCGAATCGACGACTTTGATGCCGGCCTGGCAGCCGCCGCCGGCTGCGCCGGCAAGTGGGGGCGTCGCCGAGACGGCGCCCATGGACAACAAGACCCAGCCGATGATCGGTACCGCGCCGGGAGCGGGTCGCCAGGCTGAGCTGACCATCGAGACTGGACCGGATGCAGGCCACAGCCACCGCGCCGGCGACAGTGCTTTGCGCCTCGGTCGCTCGCCGGACAACGACATCATCCTGCGAGACCCCGCGACCAGCGGCCACCACGCGCGCGTCGAGCGGCGAGTGGAGACGTTCTGGATCGTCGACCTCGGCAGCACGAACGGGACCCTCGTCAATGGCGAGCCGATCCAGGAGAAGGAGCTCAACAGCGGCGACCGGATCACCATCGGCCAGAATGCCGTTACGTTCTCAGTGATCGGGTCTTAGTCGGTCTACTGATGCGGCTTCGGATCGCCTGGGCGACCGATCCCGGTCTCGAGCGTGAGGAGAATGAGGACGCGGTCGTCGTCTGGCGCAACAAGG
>JBGPYE010000148.1:0-5053 GCA_041493095.1 Candidatus Dormibacteraceae bacterium | reverse complement strand
GGCGCGCTCTTCTGGCTTGGGCGGGTCCGACAGATAGGTGCTGGCGAGGACGCCAGAGCCGATGGGAAGGGTCGCCGCGCGCAGCATCTCGCGGCCGCGAGCGATCACCACCTCCGTGGATCCGCCTCCAAGGTCCACCATCACCCACTCGCGCCGTACCGCATGCCGGCTGGCCGCGCCTAGAAAGCTGAGCTCCGCCTCCCTCTTAGCCGAGATGACGTGCACCGTGGCGCCGATCGCCTCACCAGCAGCCCTCGCGAATTCGGCGCCATCCTTCGCCTGGCGCACCGCCTGGGTGGCGGCGGCGATCAGGACGTCGAAGTTGTGGCTGCGAGCCCGAGCTACGACCGATCGCAGGGCGCGGATTGCAGCCTTTGCACCGGGACCGATCTCGCCAGTCCGCGCGACCCGCGCGCCCAGCTCTGGCATCTCGACGTAGTGGGCAACCTCCTCGAGCTTCCCGCGCACAACGTCGGCTACAAGCGAATGTACTGTGTTGCTGCCGACATCGACCGCGGCAAGACGCATTTCAAGCTCACTCTAGAATCTGGACGTGGCCAGGAAGGGGACGCGCATCGAGAAAGACTCCATGGGCGAGATGGAGGTCCCCGCCGACGCCTATTACGGCGCGTCGACCCAACGCGCCGTGCTGAACTTCCCGATCTCCGGCCAACCGTTTCCGCGTCGCTTCATCCGAGCCCTCGGCCTGGTCAAGAAGGCGGCCGCGCAGACGAACCGCGAGCTGGGCATCCTGTCGCGCCGGCGAGCTCGGGCGGTCGCGGCGGCGGCGCAGCAGGTGATCGACGGTGAGCTGGACGCCCAGTTCCCGATCGACATTTACCAGACCGGTTCGGGCACCTCGACCAACACCAACGCCAACGAGGTGATCGCGACGAGGGCGACCGAGATCCTCGGCGGAGAGAAAGGGTCGCGCCTTATCCATCCCAACGACCACGTGAACCTCGGCCAGTCTTCCAATGACGTGATCCCGACAGCGATTCAGCTCGCGTCAGCGATGGCGATCCAGGACGAGCTCATCCCTTCATTGGAGCGCCTGCGCAAGGCGCTCGAGGCCAAGAGCAAGGAGTTCTGGCCAGTGGTCAAGACCGGCCGCACACATTTACAAGACGCGACTCCGATCCGGCTCGGCCAGGAGTTCAAGGGCTACGCGGGCCAGGTCGAAGAGTCGATCCGCCGCGCGAGGGCCGCCATCGACGAGCTGGCCAGGATCCCCCTCGGCGGCACGGCGGTCGGGACGGGCATCAACACGCACCCTCAATACGCGCGGATCGTCGCCGCGAGGCTGGCCAAAGTCACCGGCCTCCCAGTCCGCGAAACGCAGAACCACTTCCACGCGCAAGCGACGCTTGACGTGCTGGTCGCGGCGCACGGTGGACTGCGCACCATCGCAACCAGCCTGTGGAAGATCGGATCCGACATCCGGCTGATGGGCACCGGACCGATCGCCGGCCTGGGCGAGCTGAGACTCCCCGAGACCCAGCCTGGCTCGAGCATCATGCCGGGCAAGGTGAACCCCGTGATCGTCGAGTCGATGCTGATGGTGATCGCCCGGGTCTATGGCAACGACCTGACGGTCACGATCAGCGGACAGTCGGGCAGCTTTTTCGAGCTGAACGTGATGATGCCGGTCGCCGGGGCGGCAATGCTCGAATCGATCACTCTCCTGGCGTCATCGGTGCGCAACTTCTCGGAGCGCTGCGTCGAAGGACTGCAGGCAACCGACCGCGGACCCGAGCTCGTCGAGCGCAGCCCGATGCTAGCCACGGCGCTCAATCCCGTCCTCGGCTATGACGAATCGGCCAAGCTCGCGAAGGAATCGATACGGACCGGCAAGAGCATCCGCCAGCTCGCGCGCAGCAAGGGTGTATCCGAAGCAACCCTGAACAAGGTGCTCGACCTCGGCAAGATGACGAAACCAGGTCTCGAAGGTCCGGGCGGGGGCGGCTAGTTGCGCGACCTCGTCCTCGAGGTCACGCGCGGCGTCGCGACGCTATCGATCAACCGGCCGAAATCGCGCAACGCGCTGGCGCTGCAGACCATGGCCGAGCTCGACGAAGCCCTCGATGCGGTGAAGCGTGAGCGGGCGCGCGTGCTAGTCATTCGCGGCGTCGGCCACCGGGCCTTTTGCGCGGGCGGCGACCTCAAAGAGCTGGAGCACATGCGCTCGGAGACAGACGCTGCATCGATGGCACGTCGCATGCGCGCCACCCTCGATCGCCTCCCTCAGCTGCTCATCCCGGTCATCGCCGGCTTGAACGGCGACGCATTCGGCGGCGGCGCTGAGCTCGCGGTCGCCTGCGATGTGCGTATCGCGGCATCGCATGCGCGGATTGCCTTCGCACAGGTGACCCTGGGACTGATGCCGGCGTGGGGCGCATCCGAACGGCTCGCTGCGCTCGTCGGTCGTGGTCGCGCGCTGCACCTCCTGCTCGGCGGCCAGGCGATCGCCGCCGACGAAGCGTTGCGCATGGGCCTGGTCGAGGAAGTTGTGCCGAGTGACAGGTTCGACCTGAGGCTTGCGGAGCTGGCGACCTCGATCGCGGGCGCGCCAGCGCACGCAATCGCCGGCATCAAGCGCTCGGTCGACTCGGTGCGCCCGCATCGCAACCCCGAACTGGCCGACGCGACAATCGATGAGTTCGCCAGGACTTGGACGCACCCGGCGCACTGGAAGGCTGTTGAGCGGATGGAGAAACGGCGTAAGGCAAAGAAATGAGCACCGCTCGACTCCATCACCCGCTCTCGCGATTTCGTCTGGCCGTCGCGCTGCTGGGCGTGATCATCTTGTACGGCATCGCCGGCTACATGCTGATCGACGGATGGAACCTGCTCGATTCCTTCTATATGGTGATCATCACCATCAGCACAGTCGGCTATACGGAGATCCATCCGCAGTCGGCCGCCGGCCGCATCTTCACCTCGACCCTGATCGTCACCGGCGTGGCTACCATGCTCTATGGCTTCGGCGTCTTCGCCGAGACCCTCGCCGACAACGCATTTGGCAATTACAGGAGAGAGCGCCAGTTGGAGCGCAGCCTGAACCAGCTTCGCGACCACTTCATCCTCTGCGGCTACGGCCGCATCGGGACTGAGATCGTCGCCGAGTTCGAGGACCACAAGGTGCCTTACGCGGTGATCGACCAAACGGAGGAAGCCGTCGGCCGCCTGCGGGCGGAGGGGCGCCTCCACCTCGAAGGCGACGCCTCGAGCGAAGACCTGCTCAAGCAAGCTGGAATCGAGCGCGCCCGCGGCTTGATCTCCGCTGTCGACTCGGACGAGCGCGCGGTCTACATCGTCCTCGCGGCTCGCGCGCTGAACCCGAACCTCTACATCATCGCCAGGGCCGGACGCCCCGAATCCATCCGGCGGCTCGAGCTCGCCGGCGCGACCAGGACGATCTCTCCCTACCGGATGGCGGGCCACCGCATCGCTGAGCTCGCCGTCCGGCCGGCGCTGGTCGACGTGTTGGACACGCTTCACCACGGCGAGGCGGGGATCGGGGTCGAGGAGCTGCTCGTCGGCCCCGGCATGGCAGCGCTCGGCAAGACGATCGCGGAGGCCGGCTTGCTGGAGCCATCGGCGGCCAAGTTGCTGGCGCTGAGGCGCCAGGACGGGACCGTGCACGTGAGCCCAAGTCCCGAGCTCCGGCTGGAGGAGGGAGACCTCTTGATCGCGCTCGGTTCGGAGGCCCAGCTCCAGCGATCCGCTTCTCTGATCAGATGAGCCCGGTCGGCTTCGCCGACGGGGCTGCTCACCATCCCCAATGGATGGGATTGATTGAAAGGGCTGGCGCAGGCACCATGTCGGTGGTGCGGAGGGCATAGGTGACGGCCGGAGTAAATCCGGCCTAGGCGCCGCGCTACAACTCCTCCCCTACACTGGGTTCGATGGAGTCTTTGGCGAAGCGGCCCGAGCGCGTCATGGTCGGGTCGGTTGTCATCGGCGTGGCCCTGGTGCTGGGCAAGCTCGTCGTCGGCCTGCTGACCGGAAGCCTGGGCATCCTGAGCGAGGCGGTCCACTCGATCTTCGACCTGGCCGCCAGCACGTTCACGCTCGTCGCCGTGCGCACGGCGCGCAAGCCCGCTGACCGGGAGCACCCGTACGGCCACGGACGCGCGGAGAATCTCGCTGCTTTCGGCGAAGGCACCCTGCTGATGATCACGGCCGTCGGCATCGCTTTCGAGGCGATACGCCGCCTGACCACCGGCGGACCGCAGGTGAACCCCGCGGTCTACGCCTTCGCGCTGCTGATCGGGACCCTGTTGATCGAAACCGGACGAGCCGTCGTCCTGCGTCGCGTCGGCCGCCTTGCCTCGAGCGAAGCGATGCTTGCCGACGCCACCGACCGGGTGGCCGACGTGCTCGCCACCGTCGGGGTATTGGCCGGCCTCGTTGGTATCCGGATGGGTTTCACTTGGGCCGACTCGGCTGCCGCTCTGCTCGTCGCCGGAATCATCTTCCGTGCGGCGGCGCGCGTCGCGTGGCGTTCGGGTGACATCCTCATCGACCGCTCAGCAGGCGACGCTGAAAAGCAGCTTCTCGGGGCCATCAAGGACGTGGACGGCGTCCGCGAAATCCGGTCGGTCCGCGTGCGGCGTTCCGGTCCGAACCTCATCGGTGACGCCAGCATCGCCACCCGCAGGATGCTTTCGGTCGAGGCGGCGGGAGCGCTCGCGGACGAGGTCAAGCGCAAGGCTCGCTCCGTCCTGCCGACGCTCGACCTCTCGGTGCTCGTGGAAGGCCAGGCGCTGCAGGGCGACCTCGTCGAACGGATCCACGCGGCCGCGGCGCGCAACGGCGGCGTCCGCGACCTGCACAACGTGACAGTCGAACGCGAGGCTGACGGGTCCCTTCACCTGACCATGCACGCCAAGCTGCCTGGAGATATGACCCTGGCCATGGCCTCCCAGGCCAGCGGCGCCCTGGAGGAAACCCTGCGGGCGGAGCTCCCAGACGCCAACCGCATCGACATCCACCTCGAGCCCATGGAACCTCGCGTGGTGAGCGGCGTGGACGTGACGGCCAGGTTTGC
>JBGPYE010000143.1:0-5154 GCA_041493095.1 Candidatus Dormibacteraceae bacterium | reverse complement strand
TGGTGAAGCCGTTGACGGCTGGGTTTGAAAGCTCGACCCTGCGACCCGTCTGATCCTCGAGTCGGGCTGCGACGATCGAGGGCCAGGCCCGTGAAGCGCTGGAGGCGCCGGTGCCGATCGTGTAGGAATCGCCGAGCGCCAGGTACCGGATGGGGGAGGGCGGTTCAGCGTTCGACGTCGGCGAGCGCGCTCCAGACTTCGATCTTGGTCCGCACGCGGCGGATCACCTCGTCCGTGAAGTCGGTGGTCGAGGCGTGCCCGCCCAGGTCGGCTGTTCGGATCCCATCCGACACGGCCTCCAACGCGGATTCGTAGATCGCACGCGATGCCCGGCGGGGCTGGTCGCCTTTCATGTAGCCGAGCAGTGACGCTACGGCCAGGATCATGGCCATCGGGTTGGCCACGTTCTTGCCCTGCAGCGCGGGTGCGGTCCCGTGCGGGGCCTCGGTCATGGCGACGGTGACCGCGCCGGCATCGTCGAACGCGAGCAGGACAGATTCGGCGCCGGCGATGGTGCCGAACATCTTCAGCACAAGGTCGGACAGCGTGTCCCCGTCGCGGTTGAGAGCCGGAATTACAAGCGACTCCCCGGAGGTGGCGAGCAGCAGCGCGTAGGTGGCGTCGATGAGTTGTGGGTCGTACGAGACGTCAGGATGCCGCGCGGCCGCGCCGTCTAGCTCTTCCTTGAACATGCCCTCGTATACCGGGCTGACGGTGAACTTGGGGCCGCCAAAAACCTTCGCCTCGATCCGGCGGGCGTGGGTGAAGGCGTAGTCCGCGACGATGCGGCAAGTCCGGCGGCTGATCTTCTCGGTCCGGAACGCCCACTCGTCGAGTCCATGCCCCTCGCGCCACTCCTTCGCGCCGTAGGCGTCGTCGACGGCCATCCGGATCACCGAGATGGGTGCGTGGACTCCCGCGATAGGGCGGACGCCGGGGATTCGCCGGCCGGTCCGAACGATCACCCGGCCGTCGATCTGCTTGCGGAGGATGGCGTTCGGGCTGCCGACATCGCCTGCGCCTTCAGGGGTGATCGTGGCGGCTTTGATGCCAAAGCCGAACTCCCGCAGGGCCTTCGCGGCGTCGAGGACGACCTGGTTGCGGGTCTTGCGCCGCTCCTCTAGCGACAGGTCGAAGTCGCGCTTTTCGATCTGCAGCCCGAGGACGTCGGGCTCGAGCAGGCGAAGCGCCTCCCGAAGCAGCTCCTCCCCGGTCTGGTCGCCATGAAGGACGGTCATGGTCGGTCTGGACATCGATCGAATGATATGGCCCGGTCCACATCGGGCCGCGCCATCCTCCGCTGAGCGCCTAGGTGCAGCCTCCCGCAAGCTGGGCGCCAAGGTTGGACATCACGTACAAGCCAGACCCAGCCACGTAAACCGCCAGGCCGCTGGTCTGGGATTGGCCATAGGCGTTGGTGGTGTAGTTGCCCGCGAACCAGATTCCATGGCTGTCTGCTATGGGTGCGCTGTACGAAGAGAACCCTTGGTAGTACCCATTGCCGCCGTACCAACCGGCGATTGCCAAGGCGTCTTTGGGGCCCGCAGCGATCCAGATCTCATTGCCGCCGCTGAAATAGTTGACGTAGACGATTGGGTGGCCTTTGGTGTCCAGCCCAACCACCGAGCTCTGAGCGAACTCGTGTGTGAACCAGTCGCTGATGGCACCGGTTTTCAAGTCGACGCGGATGATGTTGTTCACGGCTCCCTGAGGCACGGCCGAGGTTGGCGTGCCGTATGCGGCATCGGTCGAAACCTGCTGCCAGAAACCGGAAGTCGTGATCTGCTGGGCGGTACCAGCGAAGGGCAATAGCCACAGCCCGCTCTGATTGACGATGCTGGCATAGACTCCCTGAGCTCCGACGCCGACGATGCTCCATGAATGGCCCTGGCCGAGCTCGACTTGCGCGCCGGTACCAACGTTGACCATATAGATCGAGTCAGCGGAGACGTATGCGTAGCGACTCCCGTCAGGCGATACGGCCGTGAACGGCACCGGCAGCCAGCGTGAGAAAGGCTGGTCGTAGGTCAACGACGTCTGCTGCCCGTACCCAGGCGGTGGAGGCGAGGTGGGCGACGGCAGAACGACACCGCTCTTGGGATCCGCGATGAACGTTGCTCCGGGGAACACGATGAAGCCGCCACTTCCGGGCGGTCCGGCGAACACCGGCAGCCGGCAGCTCAAAGTCAGTGGATGCGGATCCCCGGGTGCTGACGCCGGGGGAAAGAAGGCCGGGTACACGCCCGACGGCGAGGCGGGATTGATGGTCGGCGGGGTTGGCTCGGAAGTCGGGCTGGGGCTCCGATCCGGGCGGTTGGGTTCGAAGATGGGGCTCGGACTCGCGAAAAAGGGGCTTCCAGACGGTGTGGGGCCGATCCTTGCGGCGACGGATTCGAGTGTCTTGCAGTTGCTGGTGATCGCCTTGAGGCCGAGCTTTTGAGCGGGGCCACATCCGAGTGACGTCGTGGTCAGGATCACGCCGCCAATCAGGACCAGCGTGAGAGCGCTGACGAGGATGCCCGCCACGACCGTTCGGCTGCGGCTTGACCTGACCCACGCAATCACCTTCGTGCCGGGCGACGTCATGTCACTGAATCGGTTGGCTTGTGACTTTGGTTACGGTGATCCCACTTCAAACTGAGCGAGGAGGGCCTGGTTGGCGGGATCGAAGCGGTCCAGCTCGACTGCCTTGCGCGCCGCCGCTTCCCCCTCGGCTCGGAGCCCGAGGTCGCGATCGGCCAGGGCAAGGTTCCTGTACACGAGTGGATTGTAGGTTCCGAGTCGCGCGGCGTCGCCGTAGGCGATGCGGGCAGCGGCCCAGTCGCCACGCTCAAAGGCGAGGTTGCCGACCTCGACGGCGTAGACGCTCTCCCGTGGCCCGAGCCGCTGCGCCTGCTGAGCCTCCGCATGCGCCAAGTCCAGCTTCCGGCCGTAGTCGGAGTTGACGGCGTTGAGCAGGTGCGCGTCGGCAAGGTACGACAGTGAGGTCGATGCCATCGCCAGCGCCGCCAAGCCGGGGATGACCGCGGCCGCGGTCGCCGTCCATCTTGCGCCGGCAAGGGACCAGGGCTTTGCCGGTGTTGAGACACCCCACGACTCGATGGCAGCTGCCGCGAAGATCCAGAAGGGAAGCGAGGCCGCGAGGGCGGAGAAGTTGAGCTGCAACGTGACCTGGTATCCCACCCAGGCCGCGAAGATGGGGATGGCCCGAATCGTATGGCGCCTCAGCCAGAATGAGCGGACGAAGGCCGCCAGCAACCAGAGGTAGGCAGCCAGACCCACCAAACCCTGCGTCGCCGCCACCTGCAGCGCTTCTGAGTGCGCTTTGTCGACTTGCACCGTACCGAGGAAGTTCGCCTGGAAGCGTGGGTAGACGAGCCCGAAGTTGTCCGGGCCGTAGCCCAGCAGCGGGCGGCTGGCGATCAGCTGAAGGCTGTCGCGCCAGATCGCCGGTCGCGGACCCCAGGCGCTGGGATCGAAAACAGTCATCGCCCGTGCCAACAACGACTGCTCGAGCCGCAATCCCTGCGCGCTAACCGCGACGAGGGCGAGACCCCCCACCAGCAGCACCGCCAAACCAGCCAGGCCGACCCTGCTCGGTGCGTGCCGTACCCCCGCCACCAAAACCGCTGCTGCCAGAGCGGTGCCGAGCCAGGCGCTGCGGCTGAAGGTCAGCACGAGCGCGAGGCTGATCACGACCAGCCCGTTCAGAGCGAGCACGCGCCCGCCCCATCCATCGGCCTCGATCAGCTCGCTGTAAGCAAGTGGGACCAGGATGGCGAGATACGCCCCGAGGACGTTCTGCTGCCCGAGCGTCCCGAAAGCTTGCGCCGGCGTTCCAAGGCGTATCGAGTCCATCACCCACTGGACGATCGCGATGGTGGCCACCAGGTAGCCGCTTGCAAGAAGGATCCGAAGCACGGAGCGCGCATCGCCTGGACCGTCGATAGCCTGAATCGAGAGCCAGAACAGGACGGCGTAGGTGGCGATCGTGATCAGTCCGTCGTAGCGGGAGTAAGTGCCGAAAACGCCGATGTTCTGGTTCTCGGCGAAGACGGTGGACGCCACCGCCGACGCAAGAAACGCAACCAGCGGCAAATCCAGCGGTGTCCGCTTGAACAGCAAGGTTCGCGTGGACATCCCCTTTGCTGTGTAAAGGATGAGCAATCCGATCACCAGGACCCGGGCCACCAGCAGCTTCGGCAGCACGTAGCGGTCGTATGTGTCCCACCAGAAGCCAAGAGGAAGCAGGAAGAGGCCGGCCCTGAGGAACCACCGCTCAATCAGCGAGAGGCGCGCGGCGGTCACGCGGCAGAGTGTATGGTGGGCGTGCGGCCAGACCCCCTCTGCTACTATTGACAGCGCCTAGGTAACCTAGGCTTTTTTCTTTTCAGCCCCACCAAAAGAGCCAACCATGGAAGACATCATCACCCTCGCCTGCGGCGTGTGTAAGCGGCGCAACTACACCACGCTCAAGAACAAGAAGAACGATCCGGACCGGATCGAGCTCAGCAAATACTGCAAGTGGTGCCACAAGCACACACCGCACAAGGAGACCAAATAGCCGTGGCTGTAACAGCGGACAAGCGCGCGGAGCAACGTCCGTCGTCGGAGTTCGCTCCGGGACGGTTCCTGCGCGAGGTCTTTGAGGAGCTCCGCAAGGTCGTCTGGCCGACGGCCGGCGAGCTCTACCGCTACACCCTGGTCGTCCTCTTCACCGTGGTGCTGCTCGGCATCTTCATCGGCGGCACCGACTACCTGCTGGAGCAGCTTGCCAGGCGCGTTATCTACAACGGAGTTCCGTAATGGCGGTTGAGAAGAGCACACCAACCGAGCAGGAAGCGCAGTGGTACGTGGTCCACGCCTACTCGGGGCACGAGGAGAAGGTCAAGAAGAACCTCGAGAAGAGGATCGAATCCATGGATATGCAGGACAAGATCCTGCAGGTGCTCGTCCCGATGGAAGACGAGATCGAGATCAAAGACGGCAAGCGCCGCCACGTGCAGAAGCGGATCTTCCCTGGCTACATCCTGGTCCGCATGGTGATGTCAAACGAGTCGTGGTTCGTCGTCCGCAACACCCCCGGTGTGACGAGCTTCGTAGGCTCGGCGAACAGCCCCGTTCCGCTCCAGGAAAAAGAGGTCCGGGCGATCC
>JBGPYE010000214.1:0-3661 GCA_041493095.1 Candidatus Dormibacteraceae bacterium | reverse complement strand
GGAGTCGTACGGCTGCGAGACCTTTCCTGCGTAGGCAGGATCCTCCCAGTGATCGATGTCAGCCTGGGTCAGGTCGAGCCAGATGGTCAGGTGGCGCTGCGGACAATCGGTGCCGGCGCCCGGGCAGGCGGCGACGTTGTCCCGAGTAAGGGTGTCGAAGAGCCCGCCGCCGCGTGACGTGAAGCTGATGTTCACGACCCAGGCCACGCCGTTCTGGTCGATCGCGGCGGTGGCGCTCTGGATGTCGTCTCCAGTCAGGCCCGTGAAGGCCGGTTTGTAGCCCGGTTCAGGCCCGCTTGTCACCTTGTCGTCTGGCACCCATTTCGTATAGACCAGCTTCGAGATCGCGCCGATGGTCTTCTGCGCCTGGTCGGCCGTCACGCCGGCGAGGTCGACCGTGATGCGGTCGTAGTTGCTGCCGGCGCCGCGAATCTCCGGCTCGCTGACGTTGAGCGCGTTGACGCGCTTGTTGATGACCTGGATCGTGCGCTGCTGAACGTCAGCCCGCGACTGTCCCGCGGGAAAGTTCGTGAGCTTGTAGTCGATGTGTGTGCCACCCGCCAGGTCCAGACCGCGGTGGATGTAGAGCTGCCAGCCGCCAAAGTTCGGCGGCAGCCCCGGGACGTTGCCGGTGAGCGGGTAATGGTTGGCGATTCGGTAGATGTAGCCGGCCCCGTCGACGAACAACGAGAACGCCAGGACAAACACGATGAAGAGGCGGACTGGCCAGCTCAGGACTAATTGCACGGCCGATCAGTGTACCGAGGGCTCGATTACCGCTGCCTGAAGACCAGGTTCAAGGCCACCGTCAGCACGATGGACAGGATGATGCTGGTGGCGATCGGGACGTAGACGATCACGTTTCCGCTGCGGAAGGTGAAGTCGCCGGGCAGGTGGAACCGGCCAAACAGCATCAGCGCGCCGCCGATCACGATCATCAGCACGCCGAAGACAAGCAGCAGCCGCCCTACGTCCTGCATCTTACTTAGAGACCCACTCCTTTCCCGGTCTGAAATCGCGGTGGCTGGGTGCGGATTTCAGACCGAAGCGACGATGGCGCCAGTTGGCTGGGGTCACCCCAGCCACCTCACGGATGGGGCACCCGACTCTGTCGGACCTCACACCATCGATGGTCAGGACGATCCCAGGCGCCATCCTCGCGCCTTAGAGGAGGCGGGTTTGCTGGGGTCCGGGGTCCGGTGGGGTGAGTCCCAGGTGGCGATACGCAAGCTCCGTCGCCACGCGGCCGCGTGAGGTCCGGGCCAGGAAGCCGATCTGGATCAGGTACGGCTCGTGCACGTCCTCGATGGTCTCCCGCTCCTCTGACAGCGAGGTCGCCATCGTGTCGAGCCCGACCGGGCCACCGTTGAACTTCTTGATCAGCGTCTCGAGTAGCTGTCGGTCGAGCGGCTCGAGCCCGAGCTCGTCGATTTCCAGCTTTGCCAGCGCCTGCCTGGTGATGTCCACGGTGCCGCGTCCGTCGCCACGGACCTGGGCGAAGTCGCGCACCCGCCTCAGCAGGCGGTTGGCGATACGCGGCGTCCCGCGCGCGCGGCGGGCGATCTCCGATACAGCTTCCGGAGGGACCTCAATGTCGAGGATTCGCGCGGAGCGGGCGACGATCTTCTCCAGCTCGGCCTTCGTGTAGAAGTCGAGTCTGTAGACGGCGCCGAAGCGGTCGCGCAGCGGACCGCTGAGCAGCCCCTGCCGGGTCGTCGCGCCGACGCAGGTGAAGTGCGGAAGCGGCAGGGTCGCCGCGCTCGCGCCCACTCCCTTGCCAAGGACCGCGTCGAAACGGAAATCCTCCAGGGCCGGGTAGAGCGACTCCTCGACGACGCTGTTGAGGCGGTGGATCTCGTCGATGAAGAAGACGTCTCGCGTCGTCAGGTTCAGCAGGATCGAGCCGAGTGCGCCCTGGTGATCGATTGCGGGACCGGAGCTCACCTTTATCGCTACACCAAGCTCGTTGGCGATGATGTGCGCGAGGGTGGTCTTGCCGAGGCCTGGCGGACCGCACAGCAGGACGTGCTCGACGGGCTCGCCCCGCCGGCGGGCAGCCTCGAGCAGGATGCCCAGGTTCTCGCGCACCTGCTCCTGGCCGACGTACTCGGCGAGCATCCGCGGCCGCAGCGTGAGGTCGAACTGCTCGTCGTCAGCGCGCGCGTCGAGGACGATGTCGCCAGTCATTTGCGACCCAAAGCTCTAAGTGCGACCGCCAGCGCTTCCTGCGTCGACGGCGTCACTTTCCAGTCCACTGATTCGATGCCGACGCGCGCCTCCTGCGACGAGAAGCCCAGGTTGCGAAGCGCTGACTCGACCGCCTTCGGCACGGCGCCGTCGCCAGCGATCGCCGCGGCCCGCGGGACGACCTCGAGCTCGCCGAGAGCGTCCAGGCGCGGCTTGAGCTCGATGATCACCTTGGCCGCGGTGCGCGGCCCCACACCACTGGCACGCCTGATCGGCGTGGTGTCTTCGCTCACGATCGCCCGCTTCAACACGTCGAGGCTCGCCGAGCTGAGGATGTTGAGCCCGACCTTCGGACCGACGCCGTCGACCTGTATCAGCATCTCGAACATGTCCAGCTCTTCGACGGTGGCGAATCCATAAAGCGCGAGCTGATCCTCTCTGACCTGCGTGTGGATGTGCAGCTCGATGTCTCCGCCAGGCGGCGGAAGCTGCTGGCGAGTCCCCGCGGCCACGCTGACCATGTAGCCCACTCCGCCCACGTCGAGGACAACGAAGTCAGCTCCCGATCGCCGCACGACTCCGCTGAGGTGAGCGATCACCGCACCACCGCCCGGGTGAACCGCCGGCTGCGCGCGTGGCAGACGGCGATCGCGATGGCATCGCGTGCATGGTCGTCGAGACGCCCTTCCGGGACCTTCACCTGCGCCGCGAGCATGCGCGCGATCTGAGCCTTGTCGGCGTTGCCGTAGCCCGTGAGGATGACTTTGACCTGGCTCGGCTTGTACTCGAAGACCGGAACGCCACGCTCCTCGAGCACGGCGAGGATCGCTCCACGCGCTTGCGCCACTGCGATCGCGCTGGTTGCGTTCCGACCCATGAACAGCTCCTCGAGAGAGGCCTCTGCGGGCGGGTTCTCATCGAGCAGCCGGCGAAGGTGGCGCGTGATGATGAGCAATCGTTCCCCGTCGCGCCCGGGACGGGTGATGACAGTGCTGCAGGCCAGCACGAGGTTGGGTTCTGACAACAATGCAAAACCTGTGCTCGCGAGCCCAGGATCGATCCCGAGGATCAGTCCGTTTGCAGCGCTCGACATCTATCCATCAGGTTCTACACCTGTGCTGAGACGCGTTCAAAAGCGCGGCGAGGACTTCGTCCTCACCGCGGGGAATCTCCACGCCAGGATTGGCAGGCGCCTGGAAGGTGAACGTCTGGTGACGGCCGGAGTAAATCCGGCCTAGTGGCAACCTTTCAACTAATTCCATTCATACCTGTGCTGAGACGCGTTCAAGGACGTTGGTTGGGATGTCAAAGTTGGCGTAAACCTGCTGGACGTCGTCGTCCTCCTCGAGTGACTCCATCAGCCTGAGCACAGCAGCGGCTTTGTCTTCTTCCACCGCGACTGTCTGCTTCGGCTGCATCGTGATCTCGGCGTTGTCGATCGTGACACCGAGCTGCTCTACCGCCGCCTTCACCT
>JBGPYE010000109.1:0-6095 GCA_041493095.1 Candidatus Dormibacteraceae bacterium | reverse complement strand
GGTGGCTGGTGCGCATCGCCTGGAGGAGCTGCTGCGTGGACACCCCGAACGTGTTGCGGATGATGCCGTCGAAGTAGTTCAGGCCGGTGAATCGCTGCACCAGTGACTTCTTGGGTCGAACCAGCGCGCGGTTGAGGCGGTAGAAGATCACGTTCGGCAGCGCGTTTGGGTCCTGCCACTCTGCGCCTTCGGACATGCGCATGGCGCGGAACGGACCGACGTGCGCGCCCATGAAATCGGTCACGTGAACCCAGCGCACTGTGCGCGCGTCCTTCGGGCGGCCGAGCCGGAATCCGTCTGTCGTCAGCGTCAGCTGCTCACCCATGCCCTGCATCGCCGTGAAGTAGAAGGCGTTTAGTCCGACCATCAGGATCACCGTGAGCGGCGCGAGCCATGGATAGCTGAGGTTGGCGAAGAGCGCGAGCACCAGGGCGAGCGGGAAGGCCACCCATCCCACTAAGCGCAGCATGGGCACCGCGCGCGGCAGGGCTGGCGCCGCGAGGACGACGTCCCCTCGCGTGGGGTCGAGGTCCGGGACTGTCCGCTTCTGGCGCCGCCAGGCGTCCCTCACGCCGATCGCTGCGGCCGTGGTCCCGCCGATGCCGATTGTGTAGACGGTCAGCAACGCCACCGTGACGAGGAGTAGGACTCGACCATCCACGCCGGGCATTCTAGTGAGCACAACGAAGCTGGCAGTTATTTGTGGCCGGGCCACTAACGAAATGTGAGGACCGAGCCTAGCATTCGGGTCACCACACCCTCTTCGCGGCGTGAGCCTCCTGCCGACCGGCAGGAGGCTCGTTTTAATTTCGCAGGGGAGGACAGTTGTCCTCCCCTACGGAACCCCTCTGCTCCTCGGCCAAGTGGGGTTGTGCTTAGTAGGTGGCATGCGTGGGGGACGGCCGGAATTAATCCGGCCTAATACTCCACTTTGCATTTACGTTCTTATTTCGTCGCGGCTCTAAGCGGCAGCCTTGACGGCGCTCACCAACTTTGTCAGCGAGTCCTTCGCGTCGCCAAAGAACATCACGGTCTTGGGGTCGTACATCAGGTCGTTGTCGATGCCGGCAAAGCCAGGCCGCATCGAACGCTTCATGAAGACGATGTTCTTCGCCTGGTCGGCGTTGAGGATCGGCATCCCGTAGATCGGGCTGCCAGGTGCATTGCGCGCGGAAGGATTCACCACGTCGTTGGCGCCGACGATCAGCGCGACGTCCGCATTCTTGAATTCGTCGTTGATCTCGTCCATCTCTTTGAGTTGCTCGTACGGCACGTTGGCCTCGGCGAGCAGGACGTTCATGTGGCCGGGCATTCGACCCGCGACCGGATGGATGGCGTAGCTCACCTCAACCCCGCGGCGCTCGAGCAACTCCGCGAGCTCGCGCGCCGCGTGTTGGGCCTGGGCGACGGCGAGTCCGTAGCCCGGCACGATGATCACGCGCTGTGAGTAGGCGAGCAGCGTCCCGATGTCCTCGGCCGATCCTGTTCGAACGCTGCGCCCTTCCGTGCCTGCGACGGCGCCAGCGCCGATGTGCGACTTGCCGAAGGCTCCGAACAGAACGTTCACCAGGGAGCGCCCCATCGCGTCGCTCATCATCTTCGTGAGTAGGCTGCCGGATGCCCCGACGAGCGTTCCCGCGACGATGAGGGCGAAGTTGTTGAGCGTGAAACCGCTCGCCGCGACCGCGAGGCCGGTGAACGCGTTCAGCAGCGAGATCACCACCGGCATGTCGGCGCCGCCGATGGGCAGCACGAAGGCGACGCCCAGCACCAGCGCCAGCACCATCAGGGCGATGAAGGAGAACGGGACCGAGGCGACGGCCAGGACCGCGATCACAAAGCCGAGGATCGAAGCGGCCAGGATCCCGTTGACGACCTGCTGGCCCGGGTACGTAATCGGGGTCCCGGTCATCAGCTCCTGGAGCTTGGCGAACGCGACCATGCTGCCGGCGAACGAGATCGAGCCGATCACGATGCTGAAGACGCTCGGGAAGGCTTCCGTGAATGCGGGGTGCTGGCCCAATCGGAGGAGCTCGGCCACAGCCACCAGCGCGGCGGCGCCCCCGCCCACACCGTTGAAGAGGGCGACCATCTGAGGGATCGCCGTCATCTTCACCATCCGAGCGCCAACGGCGCCAACCGCTGTGCCGATAACGACCCCGATCCCGATGATGATCAGGCCAGCCGTTGTGAAATTGAGCAGCGGCAATGTGGCGACGAGGGCGATGACCATGCCGGCCGCTGCAATGAAGTTCCCGTTGCGCGCGCCCTTCGGTGAGCTGAGCTGCTTCAAGCCGACGATGAAGAGAACTGCGGCGACGAGATAGGCCAGCGAGATCGCGGTGCTCATTTCGTGGGCGTCGTTTGTTTCTGCGCTTGGCGGCCTTTGAACATCTCGAGCATCCTGTCGGTGACCACGAACCCACCCACTACGTTCGTGGTCGCGAGGGTCACCGCCACCAGGCCGAGGATGATCGTCACTGGCGAGCTCGCGCCGGCTGCGATGACGATCGCGCCCACCAGGATGATGCCGTGGATCGCGTTCGTGCCCGACATCAAAGGGGTGTGGAGGATGGTCGGCACCTTGGAGATCACCTCGATGCCCACGAAGATCGACAGCACGAAGAACGTGATCTCGTTCAGCAGCTCATTCGACATTACTTAGCTTCCACCAGCTGCTTGGCGCGCTCGTTGACGATCTCGCCGCCGTGGGTCACGCAGCTGCCCTTGGTGATCTCGTCTTGAAAATCCAGAGTGATCGCGCCGTCTTTGACGAGGTGCAGGAGGAGGTTCATGACGTTGCGCGCGAAAAGCTGGCTCGCGTGCAGCGGCATCGTCGAGGGCACGTTGCGTGTGCCGAGGATGGTTACGCCGCCGACGTCGACATCCTTCCCCGCCTGGGTCAGCTCAACGTTGCCTCCGGTCTCGGCGGCAAGGTCGACGATGACCGAGCCGGGACGCATCGCCTTCACCATGTCGCCGGTGACCAGCAAGGGCGCGCGGCGGCCGGGGACTGCCGCCGTGGTGATCACCACGTCGGACTTGGCGACGTGCTCGCCGATCAGCTCGCGCTGCTTGCGGAGGAACTCCTCTGACTGCTCCCGCGCGTAACCGCCTTCTCCTTGCTGACTCTCCAGGGCCAGCTCGATGAACGTCGCGCCCAGCGACTGGACCTCTTCTTTCACGGCAGGCCGCACATCGTAGGCGGACACAACCGCGCCCAGCCTTCGGGCGGTGGCGATCGCCTGCAGGCCAGCTACGCCGGCGCCCATCACCAGCACGCGCGCGGGTGCGACGGTGCCGGCCGCGGTCATCATCATCGGGAAGAACTTGCCGAGGCGGCCCGCGGCCATCAGGACCGACTTGTACCCCGCGGCCGACGCTTGCGAGGACAGGGCGTCCATCGACTGTGCCCGCGAGATACGCGGCAGCAGCTCAAGGCTGAACGCGGTGACGCCGCGCTCGGCCAGCGCTTTCACGACGTCGGCCTGCGTGGCGGGCTGGAGAAAGCTGATCAGCACCGACCCGCTTTTGAGCAGGCCGACCTCCTCGGTCGAGGGGGCCTGCACTTTGAGCACCGCGTCGGCATCCCCGAGTAAAGACGCGGCGGTCTTGACCACTTTGACCCCTGCGGCTTCATATGCGTCGTCGGGTATGTAAGCGCCGGCGCCTGCTCCGGACTCGACGCTTACGTCGAGCGACGCGGCCTTGAGCTTGGCCGCCGTGTCGGGAACGAGAGCCACCCTGTGCTCGTCGGGGGCACGTTCCTTGGGAATGGCTACCTTCACAGATTGGCCACTGTAAGGAATAAGGGTCGACCGCTGCAGACGCGTAAAATCCTTACTCCGCGGCGACAAGAGACAAATTGACCCAGCAAATCATCAACGACCTCACCATCCAGGCAGCCACGGTCAACGGTTCAGGGAGCCAGACGGCCAACCTGGTTCTGACCAGGGCGATCTTCCACATGGGCATCCCGGTCGCCCCGAAAAACGTCTTCCCATCCAACATCGAAGGCTTGCCGACCTGGTACCAGCTGAGGGTCACGCCCGAAGGCCACATGGCCCGCTCCGACAAGGTCGATATCCTCATCGCCTTCAACCCCGTGACGTGGCATCAGGACCTGACCACAGTGCGGGCCGGCGGCGTCGTGATCCACGAAGAGGTCTTCTCGACGGCGGACGTCCGCGCTGACGTCGTCTACTACCCGGTGCCGTTCTCGAAGCTGGCCAAGTCCAAGATCCAGAGCGACACCCTGCGCAAGCAGCTGGCCAACATGCTGTACGTCGGTGTTGTCGCCGGCCTCCTGGGCATCCCGTGGGAGGCCCTGGACCACGCGGTGAAGCGGCAGTTCCTGACCAAGCCCAAGGCCGTGCAGGTCAACCTAGACGCGATCAAGGCCGGCTACGACTACTGGCAGGACAACTTCTCGAAGAAGGACGCGTACCGCCTCGAGCCGATGACCGGCGTCGTCGATGGCAAGGTTCTGGTCGAGGGCAACCAGGCCGCGGCACTCGGCGCGATCATGGGCGGCGTGACCGTCGCAGCGTGGTATCCGATCACGCCCTCGTCCTCGCTGTGCGAGAACCTGATCGCCTACGCCGAACGCTTCCGGATCGATCCGAAAACCGGCGAAAAGCTCTTCTCGGTCGTGCAGGCCGAGGACGAGCTCGCGGCGGTTGGGATGGCGATCGGCGCCGGCTGGGCCGGCGCGCGCTCGATGACTTCCACTTCGGGGCCGGGCATCTCGCTCATGGCCGAGTTTGCCGGGCTCGCCTATTACGCCGAGGTTCCCGTGGTGATCTTCGACATCCAGCGCATCGGACCTTCGACCGGACTGCCGACCCGCACGTCGCAGGCGGACGTCGCCTTCGCCTTCACTCTGTCGCACGGCGACACCAGGCACATCGTCCTGCTCCCCGGGACGGTCGAGGAATGCTACGAGTTCGCTCGCGATGCCTTCGATTACGCGGATCGATTCCAGACGCCGGTCTTCGTGCTGTCCGACCTCGATCTGGGCATGAACCTCTGGATGACCCCCGAATTCAAATATCCCGAAAAGCCATTCGACCGCGGCAAAGTCCTCTCGAAGCAGGACCTGGAGAGGCTGGCCGGCGAGTGGGGTCGGTATCGAGACGTCGATGGCGACGGCGTGACGTATCGGACTCTGCCCGGGACCGACCACCCGGCGGCCGGGTTCTTCACCCGCGGATCGGGCCACGACGAGCAGGCGCGCTACAGCGAAAGCGCGGAGGCCTACGCGCGGAACATGGATCGCCTGACGCACAAGCTCGAGACCGCTCGTGGTGAGCTGCCTGCGCCCGTGGTTGACGAAGGCGCGAAGTCAGCCATCGGCTTGATCGCTTTCGGCTCGACCCATGCCGCCGTGGTCGAGGCGCGCGAAGCGCTGGCCGCCGCAGGGACCCCTGTCGACTACCTGCGCCTGCGTGCACTTCCGCTGTCGGACGAAATCACCGCCTTCGTCTCACGACACGAACGCGTTTACGTGATCGAGCAGAACCGCGACGGGCAGGTTTACGACATCGTCCGGCTGGCGCTGCCAGCCCAGCTCGTCGAAAGAGTTCACTCCATCCGTCACTACAACGGTCAGCCCGTCGCCGCCGTCGCGATCACCGAACCGCTGCAGCAGGCCAAGGCGGTGCCCGCATGAGCACAACCGTGAACCGCGTTGGACTGCCGCGAGACGCATACAAGGGCGCGGCCACGACGCTGTGCGCCGGATGCGGTCACAACTCGATCACCAACCACATGATCAAGGCCCTCTACGAGCTTGGGATCGAGCCGCACCGGCTGGCCAAGATGTCCGGCATCGGCTGCTCGTCCAAGACCCCAGCCTATTTCGTCGAGTCCGCGCATGGCTTCAACGGCGTGCACGGTCGCATGCCGGCGCTCACCACGGGTGCTCAGCTTGCCAACCGGCAGCTGATCATGCTCGGCGTATCCGGCGACGGCGACACAGCCTCGATCGGCCTGGGCCAGTTCATGCATATGATCCGACGCAACGTCGACTGCACGTACATCATCGAAGACAACGGCACCTACGGGCTGACCAAAGGCCAGTTCTCGGCCACCGC
>JBGPYE010000240.1:0-3218 GCA_041493095.1 Candidatus Dormibacteraceae bacterium | reverse complement strand
GCCTCGATCGTGTTCGCGCGCGAGCGCAGGAACTGGTAGATCCACCCGTCGCCGTCGCCGACCTGTCCCGCCGGACCCGCTATGTCGACCGCCGTCTCGCTCATGCGCTGGTTGAGCTCCGACCACATGAGCTTCAGGATCGAGCCTTCCGGGCCGGGAATCCCATTGCGCTTGACGGCCGTCACGGCGCGATAGCCGTTGAGCTGAAGCGCGCGCGCCTCGATCGTGTACTGCGCGATCTTCTGCCTCACGAGCGGGTCGGAACCGCGACCAAGCTCGCGCGCATGCTCCGCCAGCTCAGCGGCTGTGATCTGCGCGCGTGTCGCCAGCGCCATCCCCAGCGTGCCTCGCTCGTGGAGCAGCGTGGTCATCGCCACGGCCCAACCGTTGCCTGGCGCGTCCAGGACCTGTGACTTCGGGACCTTGACGTCTTTGAAGAAAATCTCGTTGAACTCCGCGTCCCCGGTGATCTGGACAAGAGGCCGGACCTCGACACCGGGACTCTCCATGTCGACGAGCAGGTAGGTGAGCCCATCGCGAGGGTTCGCCTCCTTGCGCTCGCGCGCGAGCAACATGCACCACTTAGCGACGTGCGCGAGCGTCGTCCACGCCTTCTGTCCATTGACGATGTAGTGGTCGCCCTTGTCCTCGGCTCGTGTTTGCAACCCGGACAGGTCGCTGCCGGCATTGGGCTCGCTGAAGCCCTGGCACCAGATCTCTTCACCCGATAGAAGCGGTGCGAGATATCGCTGCTTCTGCTCCTGGGTGCCATGAGCGATCACGACGGGGCCGCCCATGCCGAGGCCGATCACGTTGATGGGTTCTGGCGTCTGGGCCTGGATCATCTCGTCGTTGAAAATGAGTTGCTCCATGAACCCTCCGCCGCGACCGCCGTACTCCTTGGGCCAGGTGATGCCGATGTATCCCGCCTCGTAGAGCTTCTTCTGCCAGGCGCGACGGCTCTCGATGAAACCCTTTTGGCCTTCGTCAGGCGAGTCCTTGCGGGGGGCGTTGGCCTTCAGCCAGGCCCGGACCTCGTCCCGAAACGCCTTCTCGGATGCGTCGAGCTCGAAGTCCACGCCCTTAATCTAGACCGACGGACGCATATGGGCGTGCAATTGGATCATTTCAAGATCGCGATCCTCATCCACGCTACATCAGCGATCTCGCCGACGAATAGTGGGTGACCGCCGGTATCACCTGCTCAGCAAGCAACTTCAGCGCGTCCGAGTCGTCGAGCAGGAAGTGCTGGAGCATGAAGAGATCGACGCCCAGGCTCGCGTGGTCGCGCATCTTTTCAGCGATCTCCTCCGGGGTGCCGACGAACCACGCCGACCGGCGGTCTGCGATGACGTCGTCAGGCGCCATGCCGTTCAAATCGCGAATGATGTGGGAGACCTGCGCCGCCCGCTCGCGAAGCTCTGATTGATTGCGTCCGATGATGTAGCTCGTCATCACGGAGTGCCGGATCGACTTTGGATCTCGGCCGATGTCGCGGCAGCACGCTTCCAGCACGTCCCGTCTCTGCTTGTACATGTCGGCGTCCAGCCGCGACAGGTTCCATTCGGACGCTTCACGAGCGACGATCGGGAGCGTTCGCTTCTCTCCCTTGCCGCCCATTAGAAGCGGCATCGGGTTGCGGACGGGTTTCGGGTTCGACTTTTGCCACGCGTCGCGCATGACGCGGACGCCCTCTTCGAGCAGGTCGAACCGCTCCTTTTGCGTGTAAAAAGGGATCCCGAACTCACGGTGCTCGTTCTCGTTCCAGCCGGCGCCGACACCCAGGATCACTCGGCCGCCCGAAAGTACGTCCACCGACGCGGCAATTTTCGCCAGGACCCCGGGCGGGCGAAAGGTCATCGGACTGACCATCGGTCCGAACTCGATTCGCTTCGTCCATTCGGCAGCGAGCGCAAGCGAGGTCCAGCATTCGATGCAGTCGGGTTCGGTCGCTCCCATCAACGAGATGAGGTGGTCGCTTCGGCGCAACGAGTCGAAGCCCAGGGTGTCGGTGTCGTGACAGATCCGGCGCCACCGCTCCCAGCTAAGCCCCTCCTGGCCTTCGATCATGATCCCGACCTTCGCCATCTTTTGCGATCGTAACCGAGCAGCTAGCGCAGGACTTCGGTGAGCTGTTCGAGCGAAAGGAAATTGAGGATGCGGTCCTGCGGGATGCCCGCGCGACGCGCCATCCACAGGCCTATCGGGACGTAAGCGAACTCGGCCGGCGCGTGCGCATCGGCGTCGAGGGTGAAGTTGCAGCCGAGCTCCAGCGCCTGCCGCGCCATCTCCGGCGAGAGGTCCATGCGCGCTGGGTCGCAGTCGATCTCCAGCGCCACGTGATGCCGCGCGGCCTCCTTGAAGACGGCTTCGAAGTCGTAGTTCGCGCCCTCACGTGAGCCCGGCCGGCGGCCGGTCGGGTGGCCGATTACGTTGACATGCGGGTGCGAGACCGCGCGGAGCATGCGCTCGGTCATCGCGGCAGATTCCTGCCGAAGCTTGACGTGCGGGGAGGCGATCACCACGTCGAGCAGCTCCAACACCATGTCTGGGAGGTCGAGCGCGCCGTCTTCGAGGATGTCCACCTCGATGCCCTGCAACAGGGCGACGCTCGGGACCTGCGCCTGAACCTCAGCCATCTCGCGAGACTGCGCCAGCAGCCGCTCGGCGTCGAGGCCGTTGACCACCTTGATTCGAGGCGAGTGGTCGGTCACCCCGAGGTAGCGGTAGCCCATTGCTTCGGCGCCGCGCGCCATCTCGAGCATCGTCGCCTTGCCGTCGCTCCAGTTCGTGTGGGCGTGGATGTCGCCCTGGTATCGGGTGAAGTCGAGCCTGGATTCGTCAGGCTGGGCGGGCTGCTTCATCTGCTCGCGCAGCCGGTCGAGGTAGCGGCTGTGGCCGGTCTCCATCAGCTCGGCCAAGACCTTGGCGATGCCGGGGCCGACGCCTTCGATGGATGTCAGCCCGTTGCTCTTGTGCAGCGCAGCGAGGTCCGGTCGCTCTAGCGCGAGCGACCAGGCCGCCGCCGAAAACGCCTTGGCCCGGAACCTCTCCTCGGGATCCTGCCGCAGCAGGTAGCCGATCTCCGATAGGACCTGCGCCGCTTCGATCGCGTCCACCCATCAATTGTGTGAGCATTTAGAACGTGGCCAAGAGCAAGCCCCGGGTCGGCGACCAGATTCCCGACCTGGTCGAGTCCCTCCTGGTCGAGCTCGGTG
>JBGPYE010000034.1:0-9216 GCA_041493095.1 Candidatus Dormibacteraceae bacterium | reverse complement strand
GGAGGCCGCCGCGCGTGAGGCCTCGTGCGATCTGGAGCGCCTGGGGGGTCGGGTGGGGCAGCAGGTTGTCGGTGAGCTTAAAGATCTCATCCTCCCGGCCGCCGGCGAGCAGCTCGGTGACCGCTTCGCTGGTCAGCTTGGAGCCTGAAGCCTTGTAGGCGGCGAGCTTGCTGAGCTCGGAATCGATCACGCTCAGGTCAGGCGGCGTGACGCGCACGACCTGCGCGGCGATCGCGGGCGTGAGCCCGTGAGCATCGATTGCGCGCCTGGTCGTCCAGTCGCCGAGCGCGCGGCCTTTGAGGTGCTGCATCTCCTGGGCCGTGCCCTTGGCGGAGGTCACTGCCTTGACGAGCTTGTTGGCCGGGCTGAGCCGGCCGGCCACCGTGATCAGGAGGCGGGTCGTCAGCGGGATATCGGCGAGGGCGGACGCCATCGACTCCGCGCGGTTGGCGGGGAGCATGCGCGCGAAGACGGCGCGATAGGGATCGAGGAAGGGCATCTGGAGAATCGAGTCCTGCAGGCGTGCCGCGGTCAGGCCGGTCCCCTCGAGCGTCTCGAAGCCGAAGTCAGAAACGAGCTCGGATTTCCACGCATCAAGCATGGTGCGGGCTGCCTCGTCGATAAGGAATCGCTCCTCCCCATGCAGCAGCAGCACTGTTGATGCGCGCGTGGAACTGACCGAGGGTCGAGGCACGGATCGATGGTACTTACATCGGCAAGGTGATCGTCCCCTCCTGGTCGGTGCGCAAGACATTGGGTGGGAATCCGTGCGCGAGCTGGCCGGCGTCGCGCGAGGCGATGAGCTGGGTGGTCGGGCTTATCGCTTCGCGCTCGAGCTCCGGGGACAGGAGGCTGCGGCCGCCAGCGGGCAGAAGAAGGTAGGTGCAGGGCTTTCTGAGTCGGGTCGCGGCGATGGTCTGCGCGTCGAGGTCCAGGTCGCTGAAGTCGCAGAAGCTGCGGCCGCCAGGAGCGCTGATGCGCAAGGCCAGGTAGGCGGCGCCGACCTCGTCGCCCGGCGCGCCCGTTTCGGGCGCGAGGACCTGGAGATCGAATCCGGCGATTGCGAGCAACGACCCGGCCTTGAGCCTGACGACCGAGGCTCCTCTTGCTGTGGCTTCGAGGGCTGCCGTTCGCCAGGCGCTGCCGGCGAGCTGAACGTCTGGTATGAGGACTGCGCGTGCCGGCCGGTCGAAGCCGGTGAAGCCGCCGACGTGGCCGAGCGTCGGCGCGGTGATCGCGATCGCGTCGAGCTTCGTCTGCCACGGAGGCAGCAGGGCTCCGAGCTCGTCCTTGAGGCGCGCGGAACTAGGCCCGCCGTCGATGAGGATCGCGCCGTGCGGACCTCGGAACAAGAGCGCCTGGCCGTCGCCGACGGTCATCACGGCAGCCTGGGGCGGGGCGTTGGCCCACATGCCCAGCGCTGTCGCTGAGATGAGGGCAGGCGCCAGTACTGCGGCGGCGATGGCGATGGCGCGGCGACGACCTGCCAGCTGGCCCGCGGCGATACCCGGCGCAAGCCCGGAGTAGTAGGCGAGGCCGGTCCAGGTCGGGAAACGCGGGATGGGGATGGCCGCGGCCGGGGCGCGCACGAGGATGTAGGCCACCTGCTCGAGGTAGGCGAGCAGCCCGGCGATCGGGATGGCAGCGAGTCGCGCCACCTCCGGAATAAACGAGAGCACGCCGAGCAAGAGCCCGCCGCTGATAAGCACGGGCAGGATTGGGATCACCAGAGCGTTGGCCAGGGGCGCGATCGGCGAAAAGACGTGGAAGTCGGTCGCCATCATGGGCAGGGTTCCGACCTGCGCAGCGCACGTGACCGCAAAGGGTTCGCGCAGCACCTTCGGCATGAAGCCGAGGCGCTTTTCGATGGTCGGGGTCAGCAGGATGATCGCCGCAGTGCCGGCGAACGAAAGCTGGAATCCGACATCCCAGGCGAGCTCGGGGTGCCAGCCGAGCATCGCGGCGGCGGTCAGCGCCAGCGAGGTCCAGACGTGTGTGGGACGGCCGAGGCGCGAGGCGGCAATGGCGAGGCCGCCCATCGCGGCGGCGCGCACGGCTGCGGGCGTGGCTCCGCCGACCATGGCGTAAACGCCGATCAGGGCGAGCGCTGGCCAGGTTGCGAGCCTGCCCAGCACTGGCTGAAGAGTTGCCTGCACGATGCGGGCGAAGACCGCGACCTTCAGGCCGCTCAGGACGAGGAGATGCACGAGGCCGGTCGCGATGAGAGCGTTGTTCAGCGCGGGCGGTATGCCCTGGCGAATGCCGAGCACCGTGCCGAGAAGCACGGCGGAGTGTGGTGGCGGCAGGGCTTCATCCAGCGCCGTCGTGTAGCGGGTGCGAAGCCACGCGGGGAAACCGGCGAGGCCGGAACCGCCACTCGTCACATCGAAGCTCGTCGACTGGAGCTCGATATAGACGTGACGCTGCGCGAGGTAGGCGCGGCGATCGAACGCGGGCAGGTCGCGCGGCAGCATGAGCTTGCCGGTCGCCCGCACTTCGTCGCCGAAGGCTGCCTGGGTCGGGCCGCGCCAGCGGACCATCAGGTTTCCGATGCCACTGACCTGCTGGGTGCCGATGAAGATTCGATCCGGCTCGACGAGGACCTCACCGCCGCCGGCGGATTGCCGGCCGTCGTCGGCGACGCGGCCGGTGATGATCGCGATGCGACCGGCAAGGCCTTCAGCCCGGGTCGGAATCTGAGCATCGACTGCGGGCAGCTCGGCGCGGCCGACAGCCAGGAGCGCGAACGCAAGCGCGATGCACAGGATTGCCGGACGCAATACGAGGGCCATCGCCAGGCAGGGAACTGCGAGCGCGACGGCGAGAACGCCGAGGGTCGGTTGGGATGGCACGAGGACAACGGCCGCCGCCAGTGCGGCACACCATGAGGTCGCGACGACGAGTGCGGGGAAACGCGTCACAACGTCAGAAAGCGGCGCGCGATGACGTACTCGGCTTCGCTCATGCCGAGAATGTCGACCAGCTCGCGGGTGTTCTGGAATCCGCCGAAGTTGGTGCGGTAGTCGATCACTTCCTGCGCGAAGGCGGTCGAGAAACCGGGCAATACCTCGAGCTCGTCGAGGGTGGCCGTGTTGAGGTTGGTGCGCGTGATCACCGTCCCGGAGGTCGTCCTGGCGAACGCGACCTTGACCTGCTCGCCATCCTTGAGCCTCCCCGCGAGGTTCGGGAGCTGGCTGAGATCGGCATCGGGACTGAGGCCGCCGGCCGCTGCGATGGCGTCATAAACGCGACCACCGCGCGGGAGGCGATAGAGCCCGGGATTGGCGACAGCGCCCACGACGTGCACGAGGAGGCCGGCGGGCGGTGGAACTTCGATCGCACCGTCTCCGAGGTTGGTGTTGGGGTCCGGCGCCGGCGACGCCGACGTCGCGTACAGGTAGGCCCCCGCCAGAGCTCCGGCGCTGAGGGCGAGCGGGGCAGCGAAAAGCAGGATGTGCTTCCAGCCGGGGATCAGTCGAACGAACCTGCGCACGCCTCGAGGCTAGGCGGCGAATTTAATGGTGGGAACCCAGCCTGTTAACGATGGCGGTGGCGAGGAAGGGGGGCCTCGCCACCGCCAGATTTGCTACCGGCGCGCGAGGCCTTGCTCGGACCGGTTGTGACCGATTTGCTCCGCTCCGGCCGATGTGGTTCCGGCCAGGCCTGCCTCAGACCGGTTGTGGGCGACCTGCTCAGCGCCGACCGCCGAGGCCGACACGGAGGCATTCACGCGGTCGCTGGTGGAAAGTCCGGCGATTGCAACGGGAGCACCGACTGCAATCAGCGCGCCGGCCGCGAAAGCCAGCAGGCCGGTGGCCACCGTGGTACCGAAAGGGACGGGACGCCTGATCATCGTGTTGACGTTCTGCATTTGTCGAGACCTCCTGTGTATTGGGTGTCCCTAGCTTCGGTCGACAGGGTCCCCCGGTTCATCGGTGAGGTCCCTCATTTCTCGGCGCTTAGCAGCCGGGCCAGATCGGTGCGGTTGCGAGCACCGGTCCGGGCGAGGATGTTCGAAACGTGACGCTCGACAGTCTTACGCGATAGAAAGAGCCTGCTCGCGATTTCCGGGTTGCTGTTGCCGGCAGCAATCAGAGTGGCGATCTGCCTTTCCCGGTCGCTGAGTTCGTCCAGCGCATCCTCTCCACGTCGCGCCCGACCACGCCGCCAGGTGCGGACACCGAGGCGTCGAAGACCGAGCTCTGCCATTTGCTGCTCGGTTGACGCGCCGGTTGCGGCTGCTTCGTCACCGGCCCGCCGAAATTCATCCGCAGCGCGTCGGGCATCGCTTTCTACCAGTGCGGTGGCGAGGTCGAGTCGATTCCAGAGCAACGCGCTGCCCAGCCCGAGACGCGCCCTTTCCGCCAGGACCGCTTCGAGCTCCGCAATTCCACTTGCGTCGTGGCGCGAAAGTGAGATGAGAGCCGCGACGTGTCTGCGCCAGAGCACGTCGTTCACGTGCGCCCCGGGTCCGTTCTGGTCCCAGACTTCAAGCGCTTTGGCAGCCTCTTCGCCGCGGCCCAGGCGGGCGAAAGCCTCGGCGGTCCTGAGCGACAGCTCTCGCGTGCACCGGCGGCAGCCACCAGCTAGGGCGTCTTGGTGCCCGGCAGCAGCGTGCCGCTCAACATCCCGGCTTTGCGATGGATCGCCACACCTGGCCAGCCAGACAAGCGCGTGCCAGTGAAGAGCGATACGAAAGTGAGGGTCGGGCTGGAGGGTCAGCTCGCGCTCGAGACTGGCGATGGCGTCGCGCCAATCACCACGCGACAACCAGATCTGATGGTGGAGATCATGGATCGACCAGTTGCCAATCTTGCCGATCGCCAGGCGCTCCGCAGTGCCCGCGACACGACGCTCAAGGTCTAGGCATTCCGAGATGACATCGTCCGCCTCTTCCAGGCGGCCGACATCGATCAGCTTGCTCACCAACGTCGCCCCTGCTTCAAGAGTGAGCATGGGAAGCATTCGCGCCCGCGCTTGAATCCAGGCACGGCGCCCGCTGTCCAGGGCTTCGCCAACACGGCCGGCGAACATGAGGGCGGCGGCCATGTTGTGCGCGGCCCAGATGGCACCTTCCTCTGAACCTCGCGCCATCTGCGCCATCTGCTCGGCGATGCGCAACTGCGCGGGCCCGTCTTCCTCGACTACGGAAGAATCGAAGGCGCCTTGTAGAGCGGCAACGTATGCATCGCGTTCGCGCGATGTGATCTCGACCGGTGGATCGCCCCAGAGCTGTCTGGCCTTGTCGGCGGCCTCGTAGGCGGCGCCGCGACCCTCTTCCCCGCGGTGCTTCAGCACCTGGAGCAGAGTCGCCCGATGCGAGGCGATTTCGACCGCGACCACAGGGTCATCGGTGGCTTCGTTGGCGGCGAGGTCGAGGAGAGGAAAGGCCTCTTCCCTGCGTCCGATGATGCGCGCCGCCGCCCGCGACGCTGCAAGGTAAGCAGTTGCGCGGAGAGTCGGATCGGAGATGCTGGAGACAAGAGCGGTCCACCGATCCAGGGCAATTTGCTGCTCGCCCAGCTCACCGGCCAGCTGCGCTACAGCCACCTGGAGCGCGATCGCGGGGGCCTCCGGCAATACGTCGGTGTCTGCGATGCGCGCGATTTCTTGCAGCCCGTCTCGCCCGAGGAGCCTGCGCCGCGGCGATTGAAGGACGCGCAGTGCCAGCTCATTTGCGTCGAGGCCGGCCTCACGCCGATGGACGAGTGCTTCATGCAGCAGCTGGACGTCCGGGCCGGCCTGGCGCTCGAGCCAGGTTGCGAGTTGGGCGTGCAGCTCGTGCTGCAGTGCGTTCGACAAATGAGCCATCGTGAAAGTGCGGATTAGGTCATGGGCGAGGCCAACGGTCATGCCTTGAGTTAGGGCGAGGCCCGATCGCTCGAGCTCGGCGACCGCCTGGTCGGTCCGAGACGGATCCCAGGCCATGACCGCTTCCAGCTCCGAGACCGCCAGCGGGCGGGTGGCCACTGCAAGAAGGGCGAGCAGCTTGGCGCCATCTCTGCCGAGTCCTCGCTGCTTTGCTGCTACGTAGCCGACAAGGTCCTGCTCGCCCTCACTACGCGCCAGGACGGCTAGCCAGAATGGAGAGCCTTTCGATTGCGTCCAGACTTGGGCGGCTTTTTCCGCGCTTAGTTGTGGAGCCAGCTGCTGGATAAGCTGAAGGCTCTCGGCGCGCTCGAGCGGGCTAAGCTGCACTTCCTTCACGGGGTCTGGACCCAGTTCTTTGACCAGGGAGTCGAAAAAAGCCGCGCCTGCGCTGGCGGGGCGGCTGGCGGCAATCACGGCCAACGCTTTCTGCTCGGTTTCGGCTGAGCGGATCAGGTATGAACAGAGGGCCAGAGAAAGGTCGTCGACCCAGTGAAGGTCGTCGACGACGAGAAGGATCGGGCCTTCGAGTCCGAGCAGAGCGCGTCGAGCAGCCTCGAACAGCCGCAGAGGTTCGAGCGAACGATCTTCGGTCAGTCCGGTGGCGGAGAGGAACTCACTGAGCAGCCCGCCGGCACCGGGCACTTTGCCAAGCGCACGGAGCAGATCCCCGGCCGCCGCCAAGGGGACGCGCGTGCCGGCTTCGAATCCGGCCACGCGGAGCTGGGTTGATGCTCGGTGCCGGCTGGACAGCTCGGCCAGCAGGCGGGTCTTTCCGGACCCTGGAAGTCCCGTGATCATTGCCCCCGCAGGCTTGCTTTCTGCCTTCGCGCTCGAGCAGACGGATTCCAGAACTGCCAGCTCGACACGCCGTCCGACGAAAGTAGCGCTCATTGGTGAAAGCCACCACCAGCCTAGCTTCGCCGACACCAATTGGTTCCGCGGGAAGGATTCGAACCTTCGGTCGAGGATCCAAAGTCCTCTGCCTTACCTCTTGGCCACCGCGGATCGCATTAAAACAGTAGCGTGGCGTGCGCTGGCTGATCGCGCGGGTAGCGTGACCTTCGCCGGGCGGGCGTCGTTAGGTCTTTTGATGAAGAACGGGTTGCTCGCGGCCATGGTTTTCCTGGTCGCCGCCTGCGGCGCTTACCAGTTTCCCGGCGGCCCGCCGGCGGGAAGCGGAACCGTGACGGGGCAGGTTACGGTAATTCCATGCGGGCCGGTCGAGCCCGCTCAGTCAGATTTCGCGCCTTGCAAGATGCGGCCGTCAGCCGGGCTAGAGATCGACTTCGTTTCCGACCGAGGCACGGTGACGAGCACGAAGACGGATTCTGACGGCCGCTACACGATCGAACTCGCGGCAGGAAACTACAAGGTGAGCGTGAAGAACTACATGCGAGTCATCAGCGGTCCGCCGATCGTGACAGTCAAGGCCGGAGCCACGGTCGTCGCGGACTACGTGCTCGACTCGGGGATCCGAACAGGCGTCCCCCAGCAGTAGGTCGCGTTAAGGGACCAGGTTGATCAGCCGGTCCTGGACGTAGATGACCTTCGATGGGCCGCGCCCGTTTAGCGCCGCCCGGACCTTGTCGCTCCGCATCGCGATCTCCAGCGCCTGCGCCTCGGTCGTGCCGACCGGTATCGTCTCGCGGTCGCGCACCTTCCCCGCCACCTGGATCACCAGCGTCATCTCAGGCTCGGCTGCTGCGGCGGGATCGTATTGAGGCCACGCCGCATCCGCGGCTAGACCCTTGCCGCCAATCCGGGACCACAGCTCTTCGCCCACATGCGGTGCCATCGGGTTCAGCAACAGGACCAGCGTGCGAAGCGCGGAATCCCATTCGGAATCGCGCCGTCCACCACCCACCAGGTACGCCTGGAGTGCATTCGCGAACTCCATCAACGCGGCCACGCTGGTGTTGAAGTGAAAATCTTCGTAGTCCTCAGTCACTTTTCGAATCGCCTGGTGCGCGCGACGGCGAAGCACCTCCGGCGAGGCATCTGATCCGGTGACCCGGAACGAGTCCGGCGAATCGACCAGGCGCCAAACGTGCTGCAGAAACCGCACCGGACCCGCGATCGCTGAGTCAGACCATTCGACGTCCTCGTCCGGCGGCCCGATGAACATCTCGTAGACGCGCGCGGCGTCCGCACCATCCCTTGCCACCAGATCGTCGGGCGCGACGCCATTACCCTTCGACTTCGCCATGACCAAGCCGCCCCGCCTGATCATCCCCTGGGTAAACAGCCGGGCGAACGGCTCGGTCGCGTCGACCCGCCCGGCGTCATACAGCACCTTTTGAAAAAAGCGCGAATAGAGCAGATGCAGGATCGCGTGCTCGATGCCACCGGTGTACTGGTCGACCGCCATCCAATGATTGGCGAGCTCGGGGTCAAATGGCTGCGTGTCGTCGTGGGCGGAGGTGTACCGCAGGAAGTACCACGACGAATCGATGAACGTGTCCATCGTGTCTGTTTCACGGCGGGCGTCACGCCCACACTTGGGGCACTTGGTGCGCCAGAAATCCGGATTGTCGGCCAGCGGCTTGTACTCGCTTGGCAGCAGCACTGGAAGATCTGAACGTGGCACGGCGACGATTCCGTCGACCTCGCAATGCACCACGGGGATCGGGCAGCCCCAGTACCTTTGGCGCGAGATCAACCAGTCGCGCAGCCGGTATTTGACTGAGCGCTTGCCGATCCCCTTCTTCTCGATGAACTCAGCCACGCGTTCGAACCCCGTCTTACTGTCCAGTCCGCCGAACTCGCCGCTGTTGACCATCATGCCGGGCCCGGTGTAGGCGCTCTCCAGCTCTTCCTGGGGCCGACCCTCGGGTGCGATCACCTCGCGGACCGGCAGCCCGAACTGCTGCGCGAAATCGAAGTCGCGCTGGTCGTGGGCAGGCACCGCCATGATCGCGCCCGTGCCGTAGGTGATCAGGACGTAGTCGCCCACCCAGATCGGCACCTTCTCGCCGTTCAGCGGGTTGATCGCGTGGGCCCCGGTGAACGCGCCGAGTCGCTGCACCTCGCTCGACATCCGGTCGATCTCGCGCTCCTTCCGGGCCGCCTCGACGACCTCCCGGACGGCCGTCCGCCGCGACTCGACAGTCAACTTCTCGACGAGCGGGTGCTCCGGCGCCAGGACCATGAACGTAACGCCGAACAGGGTGTCGGGGCGGGTCGTGTAGATGCGCATCGACTCGCCCGGGTGCCCGTCGATCGGAAACTCGACCTCCACACCGTGGCTGCGCCCGATCCAGTTAGCCTGCATCACGCGCACCTTCTCGGGCCAGTGCTCGAGCTCGGCCAGGTCGTCGAGCAGCCGGTCGGCGTACTCCGTGATGC
>JBGPYE010000080.1:0-6849 GCA_041493095.1 Candidatus Dormibacteraceae bacterium | reverse complement strand
CGGCCGCACGCTGGTGACGTTCGAGTACCCGACCGAGGAGCTGCTGGAGGTGATGCGTCGCTTCCGGCCTCGCATCGAGGCCGCGCTTGGCGTGCCGGCGCCAGAGGCCGAGGCGATCCTCGAAAACGTCCTCCTACCGCTCGAGCAGTACGTCGGGAGCATCAACGAGGACGAGGTGGACTACCTGGACGTTTATCGTGAGACGTGGACAAAGGCCGGGCTGAAGCTGCCCGCAGGCTTGTTGCACGAAATCCTCGACGCCGAGCAGATGTGCTGGGACCGCGCTGTGCGCCTTGACCCCGACGCGCTGCAGATCCTCTCGTGGCTCGGCGCCCGTGGCATCAAACGCGCCCTCTGCTCCAACGCTCCGTTTCCGCCTGAGATGATGCGGCGCCAGGTGGAAACGAACGGCGTGGCGGAGCTGGTGGACGCGGTGATCTTTTCCAGCGCGATCAGGAAGCGCAAGCCGGCGGCGGAGATGTACCTTGCCGCGCTCGACGCGATCGGCATCGAACCGAAGCACGCACTGTTCGTCGGCGACAGAGTGCGCGAGGACTACGAAGGCCCGCGAGCGATAGGCATGCGGGCCGTCATCTTCACTGCGCACGCCGAGGCGAGGCCCTCGGACGGCGTCCCGACGATCTCGTCACTCACCGAGGTCGCGGATCTCCTTTGAGCACGCCGAAGAAGAAGCCGGGTGTGCTGTGGTTGCTTTTTTACGGCCGCCGGCGGCGCGGCTTCCCCTGGCTGTTGGCCGGCGTGCTCTTGGCGGTGCTCGTCCTCGGCCTCACTTTCGCCATCCCGGGCGGCGTCGACGTGTGGCGCGCGATTGCTCCCTTCTTGTTCGGCGCGCTGCTGTTGGTTGCGCTGGTGGCGGCAGTCGTAGCCTCATTGCGGCCGCGCAGGCGACGCTGAGCGATCATCACCGCAGCTGCGCCCGCGCCAACACCGTTGTCGATGTTCACCACCACCAACCCGGTTGAGCACGACTGGAGCATCGTCGTGAGGGCGGCCTCGCCAGCACCGCCGCGCCCATAGCCCGTCGAGACAGGCAGGCCGATCACAGGTAGGTCGATGAGCCCGGCGACGAGTCCTGGCAGGACTCCATCCATGCCGGCGGCCACGATCATGACGTCGGCGCCCCATTCGAGCGTCGCCGCGAGCGGCCCGACGAACCGGTGAAGGCCCGCGACGCCAAGGTCCGCGTCCAGCCGCGCTTCTAGGCCACATGCCTCGACGACCATCTGCGCTTCCTCGGCCGCGGCGAGATCCGACGTCCCGGCGGTGAGGATGCCGACCTTGCCATCGACCGCTTCCGCTGTGAACTGGCGGCGAAGCACTCGCGCCGAGGCCGCGTACGGAATCACCTTCATCTGGGCCGCAGAAGCCGCCTCCTGCAGCGCAGCCTGGTGCGCCGGAGTCATCCGGCTGATCAGCCCCTGCCCCTGCCGCTCGGCCATCGCCACCGCCAGGCGCGCGGCGTCGAGCGGAGCCTTGCCGGTGGCCAGGATCACCTCCGGGACGCCCCGTCGCAGAAAGCGTCCGAGGTCGAGCTTGGCCCGGCCGCCAAGCTCGTCGAGCTGGAGCCGGCGAAGCTCGGCCACCGCCTGGTCCTCGGTGAGCACCCCCGCGAGAAGGCGGCGCAAGACGTCTTTCACAGGCCTGCCAGGACCTCGCGCATCCGCTGCCAATGAGTCCCCGCCCAGTAGATGCGCCCGCAGTCGGGGCACTCGGAGTAGTGAGACTGCGTGCGGCGCACGTACGGCGGGACGCGCTCCGCCACCGTGGCGGGTACGCGCGCCTGCAGCTCGGAGTTGCACTCGATGCAGCGGGTCAGGGCCTCCTTGAGCTCGAGTCCAAGCTCGGCGAAGACCTGGCGGAGCTGCTTGGTGACCTCGTCGTCCCGGATGAGGATGGCGCGCACCACGCCGCTCTGGATGACGCGGCGCTTGGTCAGGTCGCGATCGCGTGTGAGCAGCACCCTGCTCTCTGCCGCAGCCTCCCGGACGAGCTCGGCGTCGCCGATGGTGGCGTGATACGACGCGTCGTAACCAAGCGCGCGCAGCCAGCGCGCCAGCCGCCCGACGTTGCAGTCGGCTAGGAACCGGGGCTTCACCCTTGCAATCTTAGAATCGGTCGGTGAGTGACCAAGCGGAGCTCATGACCCGGCTGCGCGGTGAGGCCGGCGATTGCTATTCGTGGTCGAACGGGCCGGGCGATCGGTACGCCGCCCACAGCCACGCATACGAGAAGGTGCTGTACTGCGTGAACGGTTCGATCACTTTCGTGCTTGAAGCCGAAGGAAAGCGCCTCGAGCTCAAACCGGGAGACCGGATGGTGCTGCCCGCGGGCACAAGCCACTCCGCTCTGGTGGGGCCGGCGGGATGCACCTGTATAGAGGGTCGCCGGTAATTGCCCGGCGTAATATGGGCTCGCGATGAGCATCATCGAGTTCATCCGCGACCGAGCGCGGTTCTACAACTGCCCGGTGTGCGGACGCAGCCTCAAGGGCTGCGAGGTCCAGGTCCTCAGCCACGAGGAGGAGCGCTTCCACCTGCAGGTCACGTGTGCCCAATGCCAGGTGACGTTCATCGTCGTGCTTGCCATCGCCGGCGGTGCTGTGGAGGAGATCGAGAAGTCCATCCCCGAGCCGGCCATGGAGCCGGTGGCGTCTGCGGAGCCGATCTCAGTCGATGAGATCCTCGACCTGCACCTCTACCTCAAAAACTTCCAGGGCACTTTCAAAGAGCTCATCCAGCAGCCCGATCCCAGCCGCGGCTGATCACGCGGAGCGTCAGTCGGTGACGCGCATCTATCTCGACGACGCCGGCTCCGCGCCTGTCTTCAGCGAGGTCGTCGAGGCGCTTCGCGGCGTCCCCGACGGCAATCCGTCGAGCCCACACACAGAAGGACGAGCCGCCCGCGCCGCGCTTGATCACGCGCGCGATGTAGCCGCCCAGGCGTTGGGCGCCGACCGCACAGAGATCTCGTTCACCGCATCCGGCACCGAGGCCGTGAACCTCGCCCTCTTCGGCGCCGCACGACGCCTCTCGAAACACGGGGTCGTCGTGACGTGGGCCGCGGAGCACCAGTCCGTGCTCGGAGCGGTTCGACGCCTGCAGTCGGAAGGTCACGCGGTGGAGGTGGCCGGAGTCGACAAGGACGCACGAGCGTCGGTGGACGATATCCCGTCCTCAGCGGCGCTGGTCTCGATCGGTCTCGCCAACAACGAGGTGGGCACGATCCAGCCTGTCGCCGATGTGATCGCTCGAGCACACGAGGTGGGCGCGCTGGTGCACGTCGACGCGTGCTCAGGCCCGCGCTGGATCCCGATCCCCGACGGGCCTGACCTCGTCTCGCTCAGCGGTCACAAGCTCGGCGCCGGTCGCGGCGGGATTCTGTACGTCAAAGACGGAGTGCGGATCGATCCAATTCTTTATGGAGGTCCGCACGAGTGGGGCCGCCGCGCCGGACGTGAGGATGTCCTGGCTGCCACTGCGGTCGCGACTGCGCTGTCTGTTTGCGTTCGCGATCGCGCGGCGCGAGGCGTTGTGGCGCAGCGACAGGCCACAGCCCTGCGCGCCCTGGTCATTGATTTGGGTGGCGTGGTCACCGGCGCGGAGACGCGTCTTCCGAATTTCGCGACCTGCGCGTTTGCGGATCGCCGCGGAGAAGACCTCCTGCTCGCGCTCGACCTGGCGGGAATCGCCGCATCGAGCGGATCCGCCTGCGCGTCGGGATCGCTCGACCCGTCGCATGTCCTGCTCGCGATGGGCCTGAGCCTGGAGCAGGCGTTGGGCAGCCTGCGCCTGACGACCGGCCACGCGACGACCGACGACGAGCTCGCACGCGCGAGCACGATCATCCGCTCCGCGCTTGCGCGACACCCCGCCCGTGCCTAGTCCAGAAGAAGAGCTGGCGGTCCGCGTGGCCCGCGGCGACGAGGTCGTGCTCGCGACGGTGATCAAGGTCGACGGCGAGCCGCCTTCGCATACCGGCGCCAAAATCCTGGTCTCGCGCACAGCGACGCTCGCAGGCACGCTTGGCTGCAGCGAGTTCGACTCCGCTGCGCTGGCCGATGCGGCTCAGATCGCGGACGAGGGATCGCCACAGCAGCGGACCTACCGTCACGACCTCGGGTCGATCGACGTCTACCTGGAGCCGTACAGCGCTGCGCCCACGCTCGTCGTCTTCTCCGCGACGCCGGTGGCCGCGGCCCTCCTGCGCTGGGCGCCTGAGCTCGGATTTCGAACGGTGCTGGTCGAGACACGCCCGGAGCGCTTGAAGGGCGCCGCCTGGCCCGACGCCATGGCCTCGCTCGAAGAGCTGGCTCACGCGCTCGGCGCTGAGGTCTACGCGGTGCACACGGACCACGATGCTCCCGACCTGGTCCATGCCCTCGAGGCCCTGCTTCCCAGCGAGCCACGATTCATCGGGCTGGTCGGGAGCCGGCGCCACACCGGCCATCACCTGGAAGCGCTGCGCGCCAGGGGTGTGCCCGAAGAAGTGATCGCGCGAATCCAGAGCCCGGTCGGGCTCGACCTGGGCGCGGTCACCCCAAACGAGATCGCCCTATCAATCCTCGCTGGCCTCGTGGCCGTCAGACGGCAAGGGCCCGGCGGCTGGAAATCGCCCGCCAGTTAAGCCGAATTGGGTTCACGGAACCGAACCTCATAATTCGGATCCGTGACGATCGGCACGGGAACCAAGCTCGGGCAGTACGAGGTCCAGGACTTTATCGGCCAGGGGGCCATGGGTCTCGTCTACCGCGCCTATCACGTGCAGCTCGAACGCACGGGCGCGGTCAAGGTGCTGCAGGCGATCGCGCCGGACCCTGACACCACCGCGCGCTTCCGTCACGAGGCACAGGCGATCGCGCAGCTGCGCCACCCCAACATCCTCAACGTCTACGACTTCGGCGAGTACCAGGGGACGCCGTACATGATCGTGGAGTACGTCCCCGGCGGAAGCCTGGCCAACAAACTTGGTGACGGCATGATCGACCAGGCCGCGGCGCTCAAATATCTCCGCGGAATCGCGTCCGGCCTCGACTACGCACACGACCACGGCATCGTGCATCGCGACGTCAAGCCCGCCAACGTCCTTTTGGAAAAGGACAACACCCCGGTGCTCGCCGATTTCGGCCTCGCCAAGCTGCTGCAGGGCTCATCGCTCAAATCGATGACCGGAGTGACCACCGGGACGCCTGCCTATATGGCTCCTGAGCAGGTGGCCGGCAGCAAGGTCGGGCCGGCGGCAGATCGCTACTCGCTGGCCACCATCGCCTACGAGATGTTGACCGGTGTGATCCCGTTCGATGGCGAGGGACTGCTCGAGCTCCTCTACGCCCAGGTGCACCGCGAGCCCCTGCCACCCAGCTCGCGCAACAGCTCGCTCCCGTCCAAGGTCGACGCGGTGGTCATGCGCGGCCTGGCCAAAGATCCGGCGGCTCGCTGGGCCACCTGCACCGAGTTCGTCGACGCCCTGAGCGCAGCCTTGACGCATGGCGCTGCGCCTGCGGTGGCGCGAACGATGGTGATGGCGCCCGCCGTCGCCTCCACCATGCCTCTGGTCACCGCCCCGCCGCCGGTGGCCGCACCCACTTACGTGGACAGCGAGGATTCCGGCGGGATGGTCGCGGTCGCGTATCCCTCACCTCCGCCGTCGCCCGACAAGCGCAAGTCGCGCAGAGCGCTGACCGCTCTGGGTGTGGCCGTCGTGCTGATCCTGCTCCTCGCCGTAGGCACCGTCGGCTATTTCGGCTACGTCGCCACCCACCAGGCGCCGGCGTTCAACGTCTCGCCTTCATCCGTCGTCGCAGGTGACACGGTGCGTGTGACGGCCAAGCACCTGCCGGCCAACCAAACAGGCGAAATTCGCCTGCATAGCCAGCTGGTCAGGTTTCCGTTCCGCGCGGACCGGAGCGGCAGCGTCAGCGGGGAGATATTGATTCCGTTTGACAGCGACGCCGGAGACCACCTGGTCGAGCTGTGCTGGGCCGCCACCTGCCACGTGTCGGCGATCCTTCACGTCCTCGAATCGGGCGCAGCCACGACGCCCACACCAGAAGAATCGCCTTCAACAACGCCGGGCGCAGCTCCAAGCCCTGGCGCCGCGTCTTCACCAACTCCGCGCTCGATCTCTCTGTCATCGACTCATTTCACCGTCGTAAACGGCGGGACTACGACTGTCTCCGGATCTCACTTCACTCCGGGCCGGACGGTGACGATCAGGTTTGTTCAGCTGGGCGCCACCAGGGCGCAGGCGACCGTCGTCGTTGCTTCAGTTGGCTCGTTCGCGCAATCTTTGAACGTACCCGGGCGGCTCGTGCTGGGGTCGGCAACCATTTCCGCCTGCGATACCAGCTGCGCGACTCAAAACGTTCAAGTGACGGCTACCTAGTCAGAACACCTCTGCGGCGACCAGGTCGTCCAGCGTTTCTCGCCGCCGCATCACACGCGCTTCTCCATCGCGAAGCATCAGGACCTCGGGCCGCGGCATGCCGTTGTAGTTGCTCGCCATCGCCAGGCAGTACGCGCCCGCGGCCGGCAGCGCTATCACGTCCCCGGGCTTGAGCGCCGGCATCTCGATGTCGGTGATCAGGATGTCGGTGGACTCGCAGTACTTGCCCGCGATCGTGACCGTTCCATCCGTCGCGCGATCGGGATCCGACGCAAGGTACGCCTCGTAACGAGCTCCATAAAGCTTCGGGCGGATGTTGTCGCCCATTCCACCGTCGACCGCTACGTAACGACGCACACCTGGAATGTCCTTGATCGATCCGACCGTGTAGAGCGCCATCCCGGCCGGACCCGCGATCGATCGCCCCGGCTCGACCACCAGCTGCGG
>JBGPYE010000268.1:0-2548 GCA_041493095.1 Candidatus Dormibacteraceae bacterium | reverse complement strand
GCTCTCGTTCGATTGCTGCGTGCAGTGAGTCGAGGTCGCTGCACACGGCCACGACGTCGAGCTCGTCCACCGACTTGAGAAGCTCGCGCATCCCCTCGCGGACGATGAAGCTGTCGTCGGCAAGCACAACCCTGATCGGCATGGCGCCAAGGATAGGGCTGGCCCCACCCACCGACATGGTGCAGGCCCCCTTGGGCGCGGACAGGTTCGCAGCTAAGCTGCGGACAACCGTGGCAGTCCAAGTCTTGATCTGCGACGACCAGGAGGCTTTTCGTTCGGCAGCGCGACAGGTCGTGAATGCAACGAACGGTTTCGAGGTTGTCGGCGAGGCCGCCACCGGCGAGGACTCGATCGTGGCCGCCGGCCAGCTGCACCCCGATCTCGTTCTCATGGATGTGCACCTGCCCGGGATCGACGGGCTCGAGGCAAGCCGCCGAATCCGTGCGGCGGACCCCAAGATCGCGGTGTTGCTCCTCTCGACTTACGACCCGGAGGAATTCGCCGCCCGGATCGGCGCGTCGGGCGCCATCGCGTTCATTCCGAAGGGCACGTTCGGCCCCGACCGTCTCGCCGAGGCCTGGACCCGCGCACGCGGCGGGTGAAGGCGCTGATCGCCGGGGCTGGAATCGGCGGCCTCGCGACCGGCATCGCCTTACGGGAGGCAGGCCTGGAGGTAAAGCTCTTCGAGCGCTCGCGGGAGATGCGAGAGATCGGCGCCGGGCTGATGATCTGGCCCAACGGCACGCGGGCGCTGCAGGCCCTCGGGGTCGAGGTCAGGGCGATGACCATTGATCGCTTGTTTTTCTGCAACTGGCACGGTCGCCGGTTGATGGAGCCCCCGTTGCGCGCGATCTCCAAGCGCTATGGCTCGGATGTGGCAGTCGTTCACCGCGCCGACCTGCAATCGGCATTGGTCAAAAGGCTCGGTAACGAAGTCCTGAATCTGGGGGCTGAGGTCACCGGATTTGAGGAGGCCGGCGGCAAGGTGACGGTCAAGCTGCGCGATGGTACGTCCGAAGCGGGCGATCTGCTAATCGGTGCTGATGGCTTGCGCTCACCGGTGCGCCGCCAGCTCCTGACTGACGGCGACCCGGTCTACCTCGGAGCGACCATCTGGCGCGGGATGGTGGGCAGCCAAGGGTTGGCGATCAAGCCCGGGCATGGTTTCAATTGGATCGGGCGTGGCTCAGAGTTCCTTGCCTTCCACCTCGCGGACCACCGCATCTACTGGGCAGGCGTGACCAAGGAACCTCGCGGCGAAAAGCCGGGGCCCGCGGGCCACAAGCAGGACGTGCTCGAGCGCTTCGCCAGCTGGGCGGAGGACATACCGGCCCTGATCGCCGCGACCGAGCCAGCCGCGATCTTGCGCAACGACATGTACGACCGGCCGCCATCACGGCGCTGGAGCCGAGGACGCGTAACCCTGGTCGGTGATGCTGCGCATCCGATGACGCCGAACCAGGGTCAGGGCGCCTGCCAGGCGCTGGAAGACGCGGTCGTGCTTGGAGAGAGCCTGGAAGCTGCATCCGACCTGTCCAAAGCATTCGAGATGTACGAGAAGCGTCGGATACATCGCGCCAATCGCGCGGTGGCCATGTCACGCCAGGCCAGTCGAGGCGTCCACATCGAAAACCCTCTGCTGTGCGCCCTGCGTGACGGTCTGGCGGGTGCGCTTCCGCAAGGGTTGCTGTTGCGAATGCTCGACAGCACGCTTGCGACGGAGCCTGCGGGAAGGGCATGAAAGGCACCGCTACAGGAAAGCGGCGGCTAGAACGGCTTGAACACCATCAGGAACAGCAGGGCCAGGATTCCGACCGCCCCGATCCAGACCCCCAGAAGCGGGTGCGTGCGATCGAGTCGCTGCGCCAGCGCTGAGTCGCCTTCCTTGGCGCTGTCGCGCGCCTGGTGGTAAGCGACCGAGATGAAAGACATGAGGCCAAACACCACCACTAGCACCGCGATCGACGCCCAGATCCAGCCGCGTCCCCACCAGCGGCCGGCGAAGCCCATCCACACGCCGGTCACGATGAGCAGGATCAAGCCCGGGTACGCGATTCGGTACGACCAGATCGAGAGCTGAAGCAGCGCGCGGCTGGTGTCCGCCGCGGGCTTGGCCCGGAGCGCCAGCGAGGCGCCGCCGGCGATGCCGTGGCCGAACAGGAAAGCTCCGAGGCCGGCCAGGTGGATGAACTTGAGCCAAACGTAAAGACTCGTCATGGCACGAGCACAATAAAGAATCTGTAGTCTCGTGTCTTGATGGGCGGGATCCGAGCGATCTAGCCGCACGTCGCGATCGCTGGCTTTCGCGCGTTCTTCCCGCACGGCAAAGTCCACGAGCTGCCCGACGCGGGGCACTTCATCCAGGAGGACGCTCCCGAGATCGTCGTGCCAATGATCGAGGAGTTCTGCCTCCGGACCTAGGCGTCCAGCAGGCGAACTATCCTTGACCGCAATGAACCCTCGGTGGATGGCCGTGGCGCGAGGCGACGAGCCCGCCGATCTCGTGGTTACCGGCGGCAAGGTGCTGTCGGTCTTCACCAAGGAGTGG
>JBGPYE010000008.1:0-14608 GCA_041493095.1 Candidatus Dormibacteraceae bacterium | reverse complement strand
GGCGCCCTGCTGGCCGCCTCGACTACCTCCTTGCCGGAGACGATCGGCGGCGAGCGCAACTGGGATTACCGGTACACGTGGATCCGGGACGGGACCTTCATGCTGTGGGGTCTCTACACGCTGGGCTTTGACCGCGAGGCCAACGATTTCTTCTATTTCATCGCCGACGTCGCCGCCGGGAAGAAGGACCTGCAGATCATGTACGGGATTGGGGGCGAGCCCGAGCTGACCGAGAAGACGCTGGATCACCTCAGCGGTTACGACAGCTCTCGGCCGGTGCGCATCGGGAACGCCGCGTACCAGCAGGTCCAGCACGACGTGTGGGGGGCAGTGCTCGATTCGGTGTACCTGCACACCAAGTCGCGCGATTACCTGCCCGAGGTTGTCTGGCCGATCCTCAAGCGCGCAGTCGAGTGCGCGATCGAGAACTGGCGAAAGCCTGATCGGGGAATCTGGGAGGTGCGCGGTGAGCCGCAGCACTTCACCTCCTCGAAGCTCATGTGCTGGGTGGCCTGCGACCGAGGTGCTCGCCTGGCTGAGATGCACGGAGACGTCGAGCTGGCGAAGTCATGGCAGGGGACGGCTGACGAGATCAAGTCGGACCTGTGCGAGCACGGCGTGGACAAGCGAGGCGTGTTCGTCCAGCACTACGGCACCGACGCTCTCGACGCGTCTGTCCTCCTGATCCCGCTGGTCCGCTTCCTACCGCCGGAAGACCCACGGGTCCGGGCGACCGTGCTGGCGATCGCCGACGAGCTCACCGTCGATGGGATGGTGCTGCGCTACCGAACCGACGAGACGGACGACGGTCTGTCTGGTGAGGAGGGCACGTTCACGATCTGCTCGTTCTGGCTGGTCTCGGCGCTGTGCGAGATCGGCGAGCTGGACCGGGCGCGCGAGCTGTGCGAGAAGCTGCTGTCGTATGCAAGCCCTCTGCAGCTTTACGCCGAGGAGATCGACCCCCGCAGCGGCCGGCACCTGGGCAACTTCCCGCAGGCCTTCTCCCACCTGGCCCTGATCAACGCAGTGATGCACGTCATCCACGCCGAGATGGGGACAACTGGACGGTTTGCCCCAGGAGCACCAACGCCCCAGCCCTAGAGACCCTATGGATGTGCGAACATTAGTTCGCTGTGGGTGCTGAATCCCTCGGCCTGAATCTGGCCGACCCGGAGACCCTTGTCGTCGACCTCAACTGCGCCTTCGCCTCGATCGAGCAGCAGTACGACCCTAGCCTGCGAGGCAGGCCCCTGGCCATCGCCGCCTACAACACCGACGCCGCGACCATCGTCTCCTCATCGAGAGAGGCCCGGGACCTCGGCATCAAGACCGGCATGAAGGTCTTCGAGGCCAAAGCCATCTTTCCCCGGATCGTGGTCATGGAGCCAAACCCGCCCCGCTATCGGGCGACGTCCGACCAGCTGATCGAGATCATGACGCGGCACAGCCCCGACGTCCTGCGCATGTCGATCGACGAAGCGTCGATGAACCTCGCCGGCACGCCCAACCTGAAAAAGCTTGGTCCCGAAGGAGTTGCTGCCGCGATCAAGGCGTCGCTGCGCAATGAGGTCGGCGAGTGCATCACGAGCTCGATCGGCATCTCAACCTCGATCTGGATGGCCAAGCAAGCTTCGAACCTCAACAAGCGCGACGGCCTGGAGCGGATCGATCACACGAACCTGGTTTCCGTCTTCGCGCGTCTCCGGCTCACCGACCTTTCCGGCATCGCCGAAGCGTCGGCCCGTCGCCTGTTGCTGGCCGGGATCCACAACCCTCTCGAGTTCTTGCACGCCACAGTCGACCAGCTCAGCCGTTCGGGCATGCAGCCGGCGGTGGCCGGCGGTTGGCTGAGGCGTCTGCGAGGTTTCGAGGGCAGCCAATTCGAGGGTCCTCCGCGCAAGAGCTACAGCCACTCGCACGTGCTGGCGCGCTCGACCAGCTCGCAGGGCGAGCTCGAGGAGCTGCTGATGCGCCTGTCGGAGATGGTCGGACGCCGGCTTCGGGCCGGCGGCCGGCGTGGCACCGTGGTGTCGATCGGCGTGGTCTACCGCCCGGACGTGGACCGCTTCTCCAAACAATCAAAGCTGGCGCAGCCGGTTGGCACGGGCGAGGAGATCTATCAGGCCGCGCGCGCCCTTCTGGCCGCCCGCGATGTCCGGCGCGCCGTCGGCACTCTCGGGGTCGGGCTGTCCGGCCTGGTCGACGAGGAGGCTGGGCAGCTTGATCTTTTCGGGGGATCCGCTCCCCCTCGCAATCAGCGGCTGGAGATAGCGATGGACGCCATTCGAGATCGATTCGGCGAGGATGCAGTGCAGAGGGCTCGACTGCTCGGCCGCGCCCGTGTGGTTCGCGACCGGATCGCGTTCGGCAACACCGGCCACCCGGAAGACTAGTTCGTGAGCGGGCGTTGGCCGACGTCAGTTGATCAGTCGTGCGGCGGGCGGTGCGGGGGCGTAATTCGGGTTGAAGTCGATCCCGACCGAGCCGGCGCCGGACACGCTGGCCGTGTAGCAGATCACCTGGCCTGCCAGTGGCGAGCGGTCGCCACCGTTGATCGTCCAGTCGGCTCCCGGCGTGTAGATCGTGCCGATGTATTGAGTGGACGCGCCGCCGTTCATCGAGTTCGAGCAGGTGTTTGCGGCGGGTGCATAGATGACAATCCAGTTGTACTGCTCTCCGGCAAACACGTAGGTGGCTCCCTGGGAGTTCTGGCCGAGGCACGAGCCGGCGGGAAAGTAGAACTGCACTCCTCCTGGAGTGACCTTGGCGGTGGAGCAAGGCGCGCTCGGATCACCGGGGTTTGGCGACACCACGCAGTAGTTCTCGTTCGAAACGTCGCCGCCTGTATACGGTGGGTACTCGAGGCTCATGGGTGGGTTTTCTTGGGACAGTAGTCCAGCCGGCGGTGGGCACCCGCTGAAGCACTGCGGCACGATCTCATCGTCTGGGACCTGGCAGAGCTTGGCGCGGGTCTGCGCGAAACAGAGAGCGGTCGGGGTGAGGCTGTTGAACGCGACATCGCAGATTGAGACCGTTGGCAGCCCACACGGCCAGCCGAGGGTGCCGAGCAGCAACGCGCTGTTGGCGCCGTTCGGATAGGGACCGGTAGGGGTGCTCGGCGGCCCGCCCCCATCGGTGAACCCTGGAGCGTGAAAGCGGTTGACGAATGAGAAGTTGTTCTGGTTGCCGTCACAGCCGTTCGGGTTGATGTAGACGTTGTAGTACTGGGCTCCCGGCGCGTTCTGGGTGATGTTGACCATGATCCCCTGATTGCTTGCGTCAGCTGTACTCACAGCCTTGCAGGCGGATGGAGCGCTCTCCCTCCGGCATCCCGGGGAGGCAAAGCATGGGTTGGGGTTGATCGTCGGATCGATGAACCGGTCGTACCGCACCGACGTCAACTCGATGCCCCAGTTGCCGCTGCCGCCCTGGTGCTTGATCCCGAAGCCGGGGGCGGGCGTGGAGGCCACGTTGAAGTGGCCCGCGCAGTTCGTGAAGTTCATGTCCCAGAACTGGGGATTGGCCATAGACGTCGTGCCTGGTGCCGCGTAATTTTCTTCATCGGGCGCCTTCAGCTCGTTGGAGAGCAGGCTGCCGGCGGCGTCGGACTGATACCCGCCGGTCCACGTGTACACGCCGGGGTTGAGGAAGGCGCAGCTGGCCGACCCACCGGAAAGGTGGAAGGCGCCATACGTGCCCGCATACATCTCCGTCCACGTGCCGCGGTTGTATTTGGAATATCCCTGCGCCAGGGCGTAGTAGGGGGCCGAGGGGGCCAGGTAGCCCGGGTCGGGAAGGGTGGGCGCCGGCACTACCGGCCCTCCAGTGATGTCACCGGCGAGGCAGGGTGGCGCATAAGGCACGAAGCCTGGACTTGCGTTGTAGCAGTAGTACAGCGCCGAACCGCAGGATGAGCCAGCGGCGCCATAGCAGTTCCCGGCCTCATGTAAGTCTGAGTCGACGCAGGCCGTTCCGTTGGAGTAGACGTCTCCCAGCACGGTAAGTTGGGCGCCGCCCTTGAGGTTCATGGCGCAGTTGCCGTTGCTCAATGTGAGAAGCGCGGGGGTCTGGCGCTGGTTGCCAACGATGGCGGTGGCGGTAGCGGTGATGGTGACGAACGACGGACCGCCGAAGATCTGAATGAACGCCAGGGGTAGAGAGTGGACCGACGTATAGGTGAACTGGTACCCGTTGAACTGGGTGTTGGTGGCAACAATTGTGAGCGTGCGGCTGCCCGGGTAAACGACGACATCCGTGTCCTGCTGCAGCTTGGCGCCGGGCCCGACGAACGTCGTGGTAATGGTGTCCGACGTCGGGACTCCGTAGAGGTGAAGGTTGGTCTGGAAAATCTGCTTGGACTGCGGAAGCGTGCTGCCATAGAGGTTGCCGTAGTTCTCGTACCAGTCACCCGCAGCGAGTGCGGCGGCGTCGACGGCGGTCTGCTGGTCTCGCCGGTCCACATATGCCCGTCCCGAGTCGATGGCAAGGCCAAGCATGCCGAACAGCACCAGGATCAGGAGCCCGATCAGGACGATCGCCTGTCCACTCTCGGCGGCTAAGCGCCTGGGACGAGTGCGACTATTCAGCGCGGCAAAAGGCATCGGCAATCAGTCGTTGGTTGAGGACTTCTGCTTGGGCGCTGCGGTTTGAGCCGGCAGCGGCGCCGTGCAGCTCCCGTTCTTGCCAAGGTCACTTTGCGCAATCGCGCTGACGTAGGCGCCACCCTTGTGGGCGTGAGCCGCCTGCGAGACATAGAAGCCGTGGTTGCATGGATGCCCAGCCTGCTTTTGACCACCCGGCTCCGTGGCCTCAGTCGAGGACTGAAGACGGCTTGTGCTCTGCACATGGTAGGCAACGATCGAGGCGGTCCCAATCGAGGTCACCAGGGCGACGGCCGCCACCAGCAGCACGATCGGCAACGTTACTCGAGCCAGCAGCTGCGTCACTTCCGTTCCTCCTGCATTTCTTTAATCTGGCGGGCCATTTTGGGTCCGTGCGATACATCAACCCGCAACCGACGCCAACTAACGACGGCCGGCTAAACGAAGGCTGGGATGCAAGGATGTCCAGTTCGCCGTCGTCATACTGCCTGGAAATCAATTGGGCGAGCTGCATTACACACCCGGATCTGTTGAGGACTTCGACCGCCTCTATCGGTCGAGCTTCAGCAGGATTCTTTACACCATCTACGCGATCGTGGGTGACCACGCAGCGGCCGAGGACTGTACCCATGACGCATTCGTCCGAGCATTCAAGGCCTGGAAGACATGGAAACCGGATGCTCCCGCCGAGGCGTGGCTGCATCGCATCGCGATCAACGTCGCATACAGCCACATAAGGCAAAGGAAGCTGCGCGAAGTCGGTGAGCTGGTGCGAAGGCTTGGCCGGCCGGAGGCAGGAAAGGATCCGACCGAGGTCGCGGAAGACAGCGACCTGTTCCGTGCGCTGCGCACCCTGCACCCCGACCAAGCCGCCGCGATCGTCCTTCGCCACCACCACGGCTATACCAACCGGGAGATCGCATTCGCACTCGGCTGTCCCGAGAGCACTATCTCCTCGCGTCTGGCCAAGGCCAAAGAGCGTTTGCGCGAAGAGCTGAAATGGTCCCCTGATCCGGCCCAGCAACCCAAGAGCCCCTTCGTTAGACAGGGCGAAACCGGAGTTGTACTTACTGATGGCCGCAGAAGGTGAGCACTTGATCAACGCGTTCGACACTTGGCTTGAGGACGAGCTCGCCAGCGGATTTATCCGATTCAGCGAGGTGCCGCCGCCGCCAGGCGCTCCGTACCGCGCGCGCTTGTCCCCGCAAGTTTCCAGGCGGCTGGCGGCGAAGACGATGGTCGTGGTCGCGGCTGCCGCCATCGCGCTCGCTGGAACGACCGCCCTCGCGGCAGTGACCGGGAGCGCGAACCCACAGGTCTGGGGGCAGTACGTTCAGGACGTCGTCACCACGTGCAAGAGCCAGCTGGAGACCGGTCAGCACGGAATCGGTACTTGCGTGAGCGCGCTTGCCCGGCAGAAGGGAGCCCAACAGCGCGACCAGCATTCCAACGGCCAGGGGAACGGACAAAAGAAGCATGCCGGCCAGGGAGGCCAGCCAAGCGGCGTGCCGGGCGCTTCGCCTCAGAGGTAGGCGGCGGGCGCGTCGCGCTAAGGGGTCAGCCGCCCTCCGGGGGGGCGGGTTTGAGAAAGAGCGCAGCCAGCGGAGGAATGGTCAGGGTCAGGCTGTGCCGGTGCCCGTGCATGCTGATCGGGACGGCTTCGATCCCCCCAAGGTTGCCCTGCCCGCTGCCTCCGTACAGGGGCGCATCGCTGTTCAGCAGCTCGAGCCATCGCCCCGCATACGGGATGCCGATCTGGTAGTTGTGCCGGGGCACGGGCGTGAAGTTGAAGACCCCGACGAGGATGTCCTCGGGAGACCGCCCGCGCCGGATGAGGCTCACGACGCTCTGGTCGGCATCTGTGACATCGATCCACGCGAAGCCGGCCGGGTCGAAATCCATTTCGTGAAGCGCCTTCTCATCACGCAGGATCCGATTCAAGTCGCCCACCCAAAGGCGCATGCCGCCATGCATCGGCTGGTCGAGCAGATGCCAGTCGAGGCTCTGCTCATGGTCCCATTCGTCCCACTGCGCGAACTCGTCTCCCATGAAAAGAAGCTTCTTGCCCGGCTGCGCGTACATGTACCCGAACAGCAGGCGCAGGTTCGCGAACTTCTGCCAGTCGTCGCCCGGCATCTTGGCGAGCAGCGATCCCTTGCCGTGGACGACCTCGTCGTGCGAAAGGGGCAGCATGAAGTTCTCACCGAAGGCATAGAGCATCCGAAACGTGAGGTTGTTGTGGTGGAACTTGCGGTGAATCGGCTCCTGTGACATGTACGAGAGCATGTCGTGCATCCAGCCCATGTCCCACTTCATGCCGAAGCCGAGGCCTCCGAGGTAGGTCGGCCGCGACACGAGGGGAAACGACGTGGACTCTTCGGCGATCGTCTGCACCGCGGGCTGTTCCTTGTAGACCTCGATGTTGAAGCGCCTCAGGAAGTCGACCGCCTCGAGGTTCTCGTTGCCGCCGAACTTGTTCGGGATCCATTCACCCGACTTGCGGGAATAGTCGAGGTACAGCATCGACGCGACAGCGTCGACGCGCAGGCCGTCGACGTGATAACGGTCGAGCCAGCAGAGCGCGCTGCTGAGCAGGAAGCCTCGCACCTCATTGCGGCCATAGTTGAAGATCGAGCTGCCCCAATCGGGATGCACGCCCAGCCGCGGGTCAGCGTGCTCATAGAGGTGGGTCCCGTCGAAGTTCTGCAAGCCGAACTCGTCAGACGGAAAGTGTGATGGGACCCAGTCGAGGATCACCCCGATTCCGTTCTGGTGCAGGTAGTCGACGAGGAACATGAAATCCTGCGGCGTTCCATAGCGGCTCGTCGGCGCGAAGAAACCGGTCACCTGGTAGCCCCACGAGCCGTAGAACGGGTGCTCCATGACCGGCATGAACTCGACGTGCGTGAATCCCATCCTGCTGACGTAGTCGGCGAGGCGAGGTCCAAGCTCGCGATAGGTCAGCCACCGGTTCTGCTCTTCCGGCACGCGCATCCACGAGCCGAGGTGCATCTCGTAGACCGCCCATGGCGCGCTGCGCCCGTTGCTCATTTGGCGGTTGGACATCCAGGTTTCGTCGCCCCATTGGTAGCTCAAGTCCCACACGATCGACGCTTGCCTAGGCGGCTGCTCCGAGTACGCCGCGTACGGATCCGCCTTGTCAGCCCCGGCTCGCGTCACCCGCGAGTGGACGTAAAACTTGTAATGGCTGCCGTGCTTGACGCCTGGGATGAAGCCTTCCCAGATCCCGGACTGCTCCCTCGGAAAGAGCCCGTTGGCAGTTTTGTCCCAACCGTTGAAGTCGCCGATCACGCTGACGGAATCCGCATTGGGCGCCCAAACGGCAAACGAGGTCCCGTCCGGTTCTGTGGAGAGGTGCGCGCCGAGCTTGTCGAAGAGATGGCTGTGCGTGCCCTCGTTGAACAGGTGCAGGTCGAACGGGCTGAGCAGAGAGCGCGCAATCATGCGGGCGTCACCACCTCCAGGATGCCGCGCAGTGGAATGCGCACCCAGTCGGGCCGCATGTTCAGCTCGTAACGCAGCTCGTACAGCGCTTTCTCGAGCAGCATCGTCGTGAGCTGTAGGTCGAGGTCGTCGGGGTTCTGTGGCACGAAGGACGCGGTTCCGGCCGTTGAGAGGTAGCTCTTGAGGAAAGCCGCCGACACGCACTGGACCCAGAACCTACCCCAGTTCCGAAGCCGGGGGAGCGCATCGGGCGCGATCTGGTCGGAGCGCAGCGCCGCCTGGCTCGCGTAGTCGAAGGACCTCAACATTCCGGCGACGTCCCTGAGCGCCAGGCGCTTGAGGCGCCGCTCGTAGAGGGTGCGGGTCGGCTCGCCTTCGAAATCGATGATGACGAAGTCATGTCCTGTGTAGAGGACCTGGCCCAGGTGGTAGTCGCCGTGGATGCGAATCCTCGTCGTGCTCGGCCGCCGGCTCAGGAACTTCTTGAAGATGCTCGCGATCCGTGGTTCGAGCTCGAGCACCTGCTTAGCCTGTTCTCGAGCGTCGGGGGGCAGCCTGGTCAGCTGGGTGCGAAGGAGGTCGGTCGATCGCATCGCCAGTCCGCTCATCGATTGATAGATCGAACGCTGGTCCTGAGGCGTGATCCGCTCCGGCGCAAAGGCCGGATCCTCGGCATCTGACGCCAGCGCCGTGTGCAGCTCGGCGCTGCGCCGGCCGATCAGCCGCGCCGACTCCAGGTAGGCCCCGAAGGTCCTTGCCGAGACCTCAGGCAGCTCGGCTGCGCTCGCCTGGAGGAGGTTGCGCGGCATCGCCGGCGGGTCCGACTCCCGCAGCTCAGGGCCCTGGAAGAATTGAGCCAGCGTGTTCAGCGTGTACTGCCAGGCATCGCCCTGGTTCGGCACATACCCCTGGAGCACGGCCAGGGTGACTGGCTCGCCAACGTCTCTGCGGTACTCCAGGCTTCCGGCAAGAGGCGCGATCTGCCCGAAGTTCGTCTTCTCGGTCAGGAACCTGCCCACCTCGAGCTCCGGGTTGACCCCTTCCTCGAGCCGCCGGAACACCTTTAGGATGAGACGCTCGCCGAAGACGACCGAGTTGTTGCTCTGCTCGGCGACCGATAGCGCGGCCTCGAGACGAACCGTCTCCGGTCCCCGAAGGCGCAGGAAGGCGCGCGTCGTCGAACCTATCAGGGTGCCCCTTCCGCCGGCTGCCCGTTTTCGCCTGGCGATCGCTCCCAGCACCGCCTCGGCGAAAGCCGGCGGCCCCAGCGCGTCGTACAAGAGCCCGCGCCCTTCCTCGCCCTGCACGCGCACCCAGGCGATGGCGGAATACGGCCAGCGCTCGATGATGTGGGTGGCCTCGGCGGCCTTGGCGAAAGCAAGTGGCAGCTGGTATGTGTCTGGGTCGCCCTCTGCGTAGGAGATGACGACAGCGTTCAGGTACGCCCCCCCGACCACGCCGGGTACCGGCACCACGTCAGAGATCTGGGCAGATTTGAGTCGCCGCGCTTTCCCGGCAAACCAGCGCCGATGCTTCACATAGCCCAGGATCACCGACTCGAGCCTCTCCTTGGCCGGGCCGGTAAGGACGGACTCCCAGCCTGCGGTGACCCGGATCTCAGGCAGCGAGGCCGGGGTCGAGGCCCCGTCGCTCTGCACCGTCGGCGCCTGCCGGGGCTCGAGCGAGAACCAGTAGAAGGAGTGCGGCCCGAGGGTCAGGAAGTAAGGCGCGTCCCCCACGACAGGCATCTCGTTGCCGCTGAAGAGCTCCACCGGCACCAGGCCCTTCCACTTGCTGAGGTCGAGCTCAACCGCCTGCAGGAATCGAGATAGGTTGGCCACGCACAGGATCTGCTCCGACTCGTATCGCCTGACGTACGCGAGCACCTTGCGGTTCTCGGGTCGCAGCAGCTCGAGCGTCCCACGGCCGAACGCACGGTGGCGCTTGCGCAGCGCGATCAACCGTTTCATCCACGAGAGCAGCGAGTGGGGGTTTTGTCCCTGGGCCTCGACGTTGACTGTCTCGTAGTGATACTCGGGATCGGTGATCACGGGGAGGTAGAGCCGCTGCCGGTTCGCGCGGGAGAACCCTGCGTTGCGGTCGGCGCTCCACTGCATGGGCGTCCGAACACCGTTTCGGTCGCCGAGGAAGATGTTGTCGCCCATGCCGATCTCATCGCCGTAGTAGAGGACGGGGGTGCCGGGCAGCGAGAACAGCAAGCCGTTCATGAGCTCGATTCGCCGGCGGTCGTTGCCGAGCAGCGGCGCGAGACGCCGCCGGATGCCGAGGTTGAGGCGCGCCAGCCGGTCCTGCGTGTACGCGCGGTACATGTAGTCGCGTTCTTCGTCAGTGACCATCTCAAGCGTGAGCTCGTCGTGGTTGCGAAGGAACAGCGCCCACTGCGAGATGTCGGAAATGGGCGGGGTCTGAGCCAGGATGTCGATGATCGGAAAGCGGTCCTCCATGCGGATCGACATGAAGAGGCGCGGCATCAGCGGGAAGTGGAATGACATATGGCATTCGTCGCCTTCGCCGAAGTAGGTGACCGCGTCCTCAGGCCACTGGTTGGCCTCCGCCAGCAGCATTCGATTGGAGTAGTTCGAATCGATGTGGCGACGCATCTCCTTGAGGAATTGGTGCGTCTCGGGCAGGTTCTCGCAGTTGGTGCCCTCGCGCTCGAAGAGATAGGGGACGGCGTCGAGCCTCACCCCGTCGATTCCCATGTCGAGCCAGAAGTCGCCTGCCTTCAGCACCGCCTCTTTGACCTTGGGGTTGTCGAAGTTGAGGTCCGGCTGGTGCGAGTAGAACCTGTGCCAGTAGTAGGCACCTGCCACGTGGTCCCAAGTCCAGTTCGAGGTCTCGGAGTCCTTGAAGATGATCCGCGCGTCCTGGTAACGCTGGTTGGTGTCGCTCCAGACGTAGAAGTCGCGGGCGGCGCTGCCGGGCTTGGCGCGTCGGGCGCGCTGGTACCACGGATGCTGGTCCGACGTGTGGTTGCACACCAGCTCGTTGATGACCCTGATCCCGCGGTGGTGCGCTTCCTTGACGAAAGCGTTGGCATCGCTGAGCGTGCCGAACATCGGGTTGACGTTCGTGTAGTCCGAGATGTCGTAGCCGTCGTCTCGCAGCGGTGACGGATAGAACGGGAGCAGCCAGAGCGCGCTCACACCGAGGTCCTGCAGGTAGGAGAGCTTTTCCATCAGGCCGCGGAAATCGCCGCTGCCATCGGCGTCGCTGTCGTTGAACGCGCGGACGTGGAGCTCGTAGATGAGCGCGTCCTTGTACCAGAGCGGGTCGTCATCGAGCCGCGACGTCTCCAGCTTTCGGCGTCGCGATGTAGTTTGAATCACAGGAAATACTCGAAGTCGTGCTCGCTGCGGATGCGGCGGCGGAACCGGAAGATTTGCGCCGGGATCGAGTGCGGGTTGATCTCGACGTAGTTGCGCGGTCCGTTCCACAGGTAGCGCGCGCCGCTCAACAGCTCATGCGCCTGGAAGCCCCGATCGTGCCGGATGCCGAGATCCTCGAGAGGCAGCGTGACCATGCCGGCCTGAGTGTGATGCGAGTCGACGTTGACCACGGTGAGCACCACGTCGGCCAGGTCTGGCGTGGTCTTGGTGTAGGCGATCAGCTGGTCGTTCTCTGTGGGGTGGAACGTGAGACCGCGATCGCTTTGCAGGGCTGGGTTTTCGTGCCGGATCTTGTTGACCAGCGTGACCAGCTCGCGAATGCTGTCGGGGCTTTTGTAGTCCCAGGTGCGAATCTGATACTTCTCGGAGTCCAGGTATTCCTCTGACCCCGCCTCACGAGCGCGTCCTTCGCATAGCTCGAACGCGGGCCCGTAGATGCCATAGCTCGCACCGAGTGTCGCGGCCAGGACGAGGCGCGTCGCGAACGCCGGCGGGCCGCCGTTTTGCAGGTACTCGGTCAGGATGTCGGGCGTGTTCGGCCACAGGTTTGGTCGGAAGTATTCACGAATGGGCGGCTGTGACAGCTCGGTGAAGTACTGCACGAGCTCCGAGGCGGTGTTGCGCCATGCGAAATACGTATACGACTGCGTGAACCCGAGCTTGGCCAGGCGATACATCACCTTGGGGCGTGTGAACGCCTCCGCGAGGAGGATCACCTCGGGATGCTGGCGCTTGACCTCGCCGATCAGCCACTCCCAGAACGGGAATGGCTTGGTGTGAGGGTTGTCGACGCGAAACACGTTGACACCCTGGTCGATCCAGAACAAAACGATCGACAGGAGCTCGTCCCAGAGCTCGCGCCAGCTCTCTGTCTCGAAGTCGAAGGGAAAGATGTCCTCGTATTTCTTCGGCGGGTTCTCTGCGTATTGGATCGTGCCGTCCGGCCGGTGCTTGAACCATTCGGGGTGCTCGCGCGTGTAGGGGTGGTCGGGCGAGCACTGAAAAGCGATGTCGAGTGCGACCTGGATGCTGTGCTGGCCGGCGGCGCCCAGCAGATGGTGAAAGTCCTCCATGGTGCCGAGTCGCGGGTTGATGGACTTGTGGCCACCTTCTTCTGAGCCGATCGCCCACGGGCTGCCGGGCTCGTCAGGTCCGGCCGTGATCGAATTGTTCGCGCCCTTTCGATGTGAGTGGCCGATCGGGTGGATCGACGGCAGGTAGAGGACGTCGAATCCCATCTCCGCTATGTCCAGTAGACGCTTCTCGACATCGCGAAAGGTACCGTGCTTACCTGGATCGCCTGCCGAGCGGGGGAAGAGCTCGTACCACGAGCTGAAGCGCGCGAGCTCGGGGTCGACTATGACCTGAAGCTCTTTGGGATAGGTCACGGCAAGGCTCTTGTCGGCGTACCGCTCCATCAGCTGTGCCAGCTCGTCGCCGAGAGCGGACGACGCGGCGGCGCGGCCTTTCCGGATCGCGGTGGCGTACCCCATCAGGCGATTCGAGTCGGAACCATCAGCTCGGGCGGCGGCCGCTTCGATCATCCGCGCGGCGACCTCCAGCTCGAGGGTGATGTCCTGCCCCGCTTCCACACGCTTGGCAAACTGACGGCTCCAGGTCTCGAAAGCGTCGACCCAGCCCTGGATCGTGTAGAAGTACCGGCCGAGCTCGCTCACCATGAACTCGGCTCTCCACCGGTCGTTGACCACAGGCACCATCGGCACGTCGCTCCAGAGCTGAGACGACTGGTGGCGCCAACGCAGCACGCACGCGAGCGCGTCGTGTCCGTCGGCGAATACGTCTGCCTCCACGGTGACGCGCTCCCCGATGGTGCGCTTGGCTGCGAACAAGCCGCCCTCGATCTCGGGGGCCACGGACTCGATCACCACGCGCCGGCGGCCGTCCGCCCGCTCGGGCGTGCTCGAATGCACGAGCGACGGACGCTCGAGGCGCCGTTTCACTGGAGCACGGGCCATCCGTCAAATCGTGGCATGATTCGACAGGGTGCTGAGATCCATCGATCCGGCGACAGGCCGGGAGCTGGCGACATTCCCCGAGTTAGACCAGGCAGGGATAGAGTCTGCCATCGCGCGAGCCTGGTCCACCCGCCATGAATGGCGCGACGCCGGCGTGGAGGTTCGAGCCGCCACCCTGCGCTCGGTCGCCGGGGTGCTCAGGGCGGACAAGCAGAGGTACGCAGCCCTGCTCACCTCCGAGATGGGCAAGCCCATCGTCGAAGCCGAAGCCGAGGTCGAGAAGTGCGCCTGGACGGCCGGCTGGATCGCCGACAACGCGGCGCGGCTGCTCGCTGACGAGCCGGCTGAGAGCACGGCGTCGGAGAGCTACGTACGGTTCCAGCCGCTCGGGGTCGTACTGGCGGTCATGCCGTGGAACTTCCCCTTCTGGCAGGCGTTCCGGGCTGGACTGCCCGCGCTGGCCGCCGGCAACGTGATGATGCTCAAGCACTCCTCGAACGTTCCCCAGTGCGCGCTGGCCATCGAGGAGGTATTTCGCGAAGCCGGAGTGCCCGAGGGCGTCTTCCAGACCCTCATGATCGGCTCGGGCGCGGTGGAGCGGATCGTCTCGGACCGCCGCGTAGCGGGGGTCACCCTGACCGGCTCGGAGGGGGCCGGGTCGCTGGTCGCGGCGGCGGCCGGCAAGGCGCTGAAGAAATCGGTCCTGGAGCTTGGCGGCTCAGACCCATTCATCGTCCTGCGGGACGCCGACATTGCGACTGCGGCGACTGTCGCGTGTCGCGCCCGCAACCAGAACAACGGCCAGAGCTGCATCGCCGCCAAGCGGTTCATCGTCGAGGAAGCCGTCGCGGATGACTTCGAAGACCGGCTGGCAAAGGCCGTCGGCGCGCTGAAGATCGGCAATCCGATGGACCGCGGAAACCAGGTCGGACCGCTTGCTCGCGCCGACCTGGTCGACGAACTGGAGCGCCAGGTCACCGAGTCGGTGCGCCTCGGCGCCCGGACTTTGACCGGTGGAAAGAAGCTGGACGGCAGCGGCTATTACTTTCAGCCGACAGTGCTCACCAACGTCCGCCCAGGGATGCCGGCCTACCACGAGGAGACCTTCGGGCCCGTAGCGGCGGTGATCCGGGTCGAGGACGACGAGGACGCCCTG
>JBGPYE010000097.1:0-6359 GCA_041493095.1 Candidatus Dormibacteraceae bacterium | reverse complement strand
GATCGAGATTCCTACGCTCGAAGGCACGGTCGAGATCGCCATCCCCGCCGGCACCCAGCACGGGCAGTCGTTCCGGCTCGCCGGCCGCGGCATGCCTGACGTGCGCAGCGGGCGGCGCGGGGACCAATACGTCGTGGTCCAGGTGGTGGTCCCCAAGGACCTGACGCCAGAGCAGAAAGCGCTGCTTCGGAAGGTTGGGGGTTTGACCGGCAAGCCCGAAAAGGTCTCGAAGGGCTTTTTTGAGAAACTGCGCGACGCGATCTCCCTCGATTAGCCCATCCTCACAGGAACTTCCCAGGTTCAAGGCATAACCTGAGTGCGTTTGGGGTAGTTATGTGATTCGGCAGTAGCTTTGAGCCGTATATAAGAAAGGAAGAGAGTGGCAAAAACGATCGATCTCGAGTTGACCCGCGCAGAGGTGGAAGTCCTGGAGCTGGAAGCCCGGCTCCGCGTGGTTCCCATGAACGACACCCAGCTTTCCGACGCTCTGAAGACGGCCCTGGTGGCCAAGAAGGAGCGCCTGACCAAGCTGCGGACCCTGCATGCCGCGGCCGGGCGAGCCCACATTACGGAGAAGGACGCCGACAAGCCCCTCCACGCTCAGCGCCGGCCTCCGCTCAAGAGGACCGTTCCCCAGCGTCCGCAGGCCAAATCGAGCAAGTAGCCCGCTAAGCAAGCCGACCCTGGTTTAGGCCGGTCGCCCCGTGGGCCTGCGCACCGAATCGCGGGTTCGAACGTTATCGTGGTCGAGTTGGCCACCGATCCGAAGCATCCGTACCCACCTACGTCAATCAACCCCGTCGCCATAGACGCCATAGCGGGCTGGGCCAACGAGGGCCGCCGCCTGCGGCGGTGGGCGCTCCTGCTCCCCGTGATCACGGGGGTTGCCGCGACTCTGCTCCTGGCCGCGGTCGGCTTCCGGCTGTGGCTGGCCGACGTCCGGGTAAGCGAGCTTGCGGGCTGGGCGGCCGCCCTTCTGATTTTGGCCGTACTGGCCTACCTCAGCCAGCACGTGCTCGACCGCAGCCTCGCCCGCCAGGCAGAACGCCAGGCGTCTTTGCTCCAGGCGATCAGCGACATCGGCGAAGGGCTGGTGATTACCGACCAGGGCCGCTGCGTCGCCGGCAACGCTGCCTACCAGGCCTTGACCGGCTACGGCCCTGACGAGCTGGCGGCCTTTAACTCTTTAGTCGAGCTCGCCCCTCCAGAAGAACGCGAGCAGCTCACCGACCAGCTCGCCAATCGACTGGAGGGGGGCGATGCGCCGTTTCGCTACGAATCGGCGCTCATCACGAAGGACGGACGGCGCATACAGGTGGAGACGGCGGTGCGGCGCCTTGCCGCCGAAGGCAAGCATCGGCTCCTGGCCCTGGTCCACGACATCAGCGAGCGGCACCGGATGGAAGAGGCCGAGCGCGAGAGCGAGACCAGGTTCCGTACGCTCTTCGAGCAGGCCCAGGCCGGCATGGCTTTTGCGGGCCTCGATGGGCGCATCACCACCGTGAACCCGGCCTTCAGCCAGCTGGTCGGTTATGGGGAGGAGGAGCTGCGCAACCTTTCGCTGCTCGACATCACACACGCCGACGACGCCCCCGCCCTCCAGGAGGCGATGTTCCGAATGATGGCGGGCGGGGATGAGGGGACTCGAATCGAGAATCGCTACACGCGAAAGGACGGCGAGGCGGTCTGGGTCGATGTGACGACCCGGCTCGTGCGCGGGCCGGACGGCAATCCGCTTTACCTCCAGACAGTCGCCGTCGACATCCGCGACCGCAAGCGAGCGGAAGTCTTGCAGGCCGCTCGTTTCGCGGTCACGCAGGCGCTGGTCACGTCGCCAGGCTGGGAGAAAGCAGCTCCAGGCGTGCTCGAAGGTCTCTGCCGCACGCTCGACTGGGAGCTGGCGGAGTACTGGGAGGTCGACGCCGAGCGCGAGGTGATGCACTTCGTCACCGCGTGGAAGCGTCCCGGGCGCGACACCACGAGCTACGAGGCGACGGCGTCTCAGGCGAGCTACCGGCGCGGCGAGGGCCTGGCGGGGCGAGTCTGGGAAACGGGTTCGCCGGTTTCAGTGGCTGACGTCGCCTCCGACGACTCGCCCCGCTCCGCCGCCGCCGTCGCGGCAGGTCTCAAGGGCATCGTCGGTTTCCCGGTGCGCAGCGGCCGCCGGGTCGTGGGCATGATCGCGCTCCACACATGGGCGCCGCGCGAGCTGGACGAGGGGTTGCTCGCAGTCATGAACGACGTCGGTTCGCAGATCGGCGAGTTCGTCGAGCGCAAGCGCGCCGAGATGGCGCTGCAGGAAAGCGAAAAGCGAATGCGGTCCGTCCTCGACAACGTCTCCGATGGTCTGGCCACCATCGAGCAGAGCGGAATCATCGATTCGGCGAACCCGGCCGTGGTCAAGCTCTTCGGCTACTCAGAGCAAGAGCTGGTGGGTCAGCAGGCGGACGTGCTCATCGCGACCACCCATCGCAGCGCCTTCGTCAACTACCTTGAGCGCCGGCTCAAGCTCGACATCCCGGTCAGCGGCGCGCACGAGACGATGGGCAAGCGGAAGAACGGAAGCCTGTTCCCGCTCGAATTCGTCGTCAGCTCGATGCAGATCGGATCGCGACACCTCTTCATCGCCACCCTGCGCGACATCAGCGAGCGAAAAGCGCATACCGACGCGCTCGAGTACCAGGCCCTGCATGACGCGTTGACTGGGCTGCCCAACCGCAGCCTTTTCGGCGACCGCCTGCGGCAGGCGCTGCTTGGGGCTCGCCGCAACCAGAAGATGTTCGGCGTGCTGCTGCTCGACCTCGACCGGTTCAAAGACATCAACGACGCGCTGGGTCACGACCGCGGTGACAGCCTCTTGCAGGAAGTCACGGCGCGTCTTCGCGGCGTCCTTCGGGCCACCGACACCATCGCCAGGCTCGGCGGCGACGAGTTTGCGGTCCTGACGACGGATGCAAAGCACCCCGATGACGTGGTCTCGACGGGTCGCAAGATCCTCGCCTCGCTGGAGGGTCCGTTCGCGATTGCGGACCAGATGGTCGAAACGGGTGCTTCCATCGGCATCGCGATGTATCCCGTGCATGGGGACGACCCGAGCACATTGCTGCGGCGCGCCGATGTCGCGATGTATGTCGCGAAGCGGTCCGGAGGCGGTTACGCCGTCTACGCGCCCGAGCAGGAGGCGCAGACGCTCCGCCGCTCTGGCCTGGCCGGCGAGCTGCGGCGGTCGATCCCACAAGGTGAGCTCGTGCTGCACTACCAGCCTCAGGTCACCCTCGCCACGGGCGCGATCCACTCCGTGGAGGCCCTGGTGCGCTGGAACCATCCGCGCGAGGGGCTCATGCCGCCCGACCGCTTCATCCCCATGGCCGAAGAGACGGGCATCATCCATCCGCTCACGGCCTGGGTGCTCGATTCAGCGCTCGCGCAGCTGACCAAGTGGATCGAGGAAGGGCTGGATGTCTCGGTCTCGTTGAACGTATCCCCTCGCAACATCGAAGACCACTCCCTGGAAGAGATGGTTGCGCGCGCGCTCGGTACTTTCAAAGTCGAGCCTCAGCGGCTCACGCTCGAGATCACAGAGGGCGTGGCGATGGCCGCGGCTGCCGCCAAGGCGCTGCACCGGCTCAACGAGATGGGCGTGCGTCTTTCTCTCGACGACTTCGGGACCGGGTACTCGTCGCTGCTCTACCTCATGCGCCTGCCGGTGAACGAGATCAAGATCGACCGCTCATTTGTGTCGGCGCTCGCGTCGGACCCCGATTCGGGAGCGATCGTGCGCTCGGCCGTCGGGCTCGGCCACAACCTCGGACTGCGCGTGGTCGCGGAAGGCCTGCAGGACCGCGCGGCGGAAGCCGTGCTGGTGGAAGCAGGCTGCGACGCGGCTCAGGGATTCCTCGTCGGTCGCCCTTGCCCCGAACGCGAAATGACCTCGCTGCTGCTCGCTCATTCAGGCCTCGCCAAACAATTGGATTGAGTAAGGCGCTGGTACTGGGGGCCGGCGGGCAGCTCGGCTCAGAGCTCGTGCGCCTGATCGGCCGCGGGTCGGGCGTGACCCGTCACGAGGTCTCGATCACCGATCGCGACGCGGTCGACCGTCTGTTGAGCGAACGCCGACCTGCAATCGTTTACAACTGCGCCGCGTACAACGCCGTCGACCTGGCAGAGACGGAAAAAGACATGGCGTATGCGGTCAACGCCGAAGGCGCCTCCAACGTGGCGATGGCCTGTGCCCAGCATGGCGCCCACCTGGTTCACTTCTCGACCAACTTTGTTTTCGACGGCGAGCTCGACCGGCCCTATGCCGAAACAGACCCGCCGGCGCCGCTCAGCGTCTACGCGGCTTCGAAGCTGGAGGGGGAGCGGCGCGTTCTCGAACGCCTTCCCGGCGCGCTGGTGATCAGAAGCTCTGCTCTCTACGGCGATACCGGCTCGGCGATCAAGGGCGGAAGCTTCCCCGACCGGATCCTGTCCCGCGCGCAGCGTGGGGAGCCGCTCAAGGTGGTTTCCGATCAGAGGGTCAACCCGACTTACACGGGCGACTTGGCCCCGGCAGCCATCGAGCTGGCGGCCACCGGCCTGGAAGGCGTGGTCCACGTGGTCGCCGCCGGCTGCGCCGGATGGGACGAGTTCGCCCGTGCGGTGCTGGAGGAATCTGAGGTGCCGGCGCCTGTGAGCGCGATCCTTTCGGCTGAGCTGAGCTCTGCCGCTCGCAGGCCGCTCAATGGCTGCCTGACCTCGACCCGGGTGGCCGCCCTCCGGCCGTGGCGCGAAGGCCTGCACGAGTGGTCGGTTCGTCGTCTATCGAACCCATAAACGAACCCATAAAAAAGGCTCGGGCCGGGCGATTTCTCGACACCGGCTCCGAGCTTGGCTGCGGGGGGTGAGGTCGAAATGATGATGATGCCCGCGGTTGACCTTTCCTCTTGACGCGCGCACGAAACCGCACGCGCAGATAGAAGTTTAGGCGCGGAATCCGTGAGCAATCTGGTCGTTTTCTGTTGTTTTTCGACGACAAAACGGCTGCGTCACTCGGGGAATCCCAAGGTAGGGGGATCTAAATGCGATCCCGTCGTGCTAGAAGTGCGTTGCTCCAGCACACGACTTGCACACTTTGCTCAGTTCGAACGATTTAGCCGATCGCCTTGGTGTCAGCCGAGCGACAGTTCTTCGCGCCGTCTCGAGGGGACAGCTCAGGCCGGCGCTGGTCACCCCGGGAGGCCATCGCCGCTTCCTGCCCCAGGACGCCGAGGCGCTGGGGTTGGGGCGACGCGCAGCACGAGGTGACCGAAATGACCAGCTCATCGGCTCGAGCGCGGCGGCTCGCCTTCTGGGCGTCAGCCAGCAGACGCTGAACCGGGCCGTCCGCCAGGGCCGGCTTCGCCCGGCGATCGTGACGCCGGGTGGCCACCGGCGGTTTGCGAGGTCCGAGATCACCGATTCGCGGCGCGGACCCGCGCGGGCTGGGGGGACAGGCTGATGGCGGGGGACACTCCGCCACTGCATTCGCCGCGGTCAGACCGTGGCCAGCTTGCCTGGAGCGTTCTGCTCAACTCGATCCTGGTCGCGGCGTTCGTGCTCGGCGCGATCCCGATGGTCGCCATCGCGCACGGCTTCATCGAGATGGTGTCGCAGTCGAAGATTCGCAGTGGAGCCGACTGGGTCGCCTATGGCTTCGCGTTCACCGGCCTGTTCCTCGGTGCGGTCTTTTTCGCCTACGCGATCAAGTACTACCTGAGCACCGCGATGGTGCTGCTCACGACGCTGGTCGGCGGGGGCGCTCGCAATGGCAATGGTCACGGATCGAAAGGCTCATCCAACTCGAACGGTCGCAGCCGTATCAACGGCAACGGTCACGCCAACGGCAACGGGTTTCACATCGACCTCGGATACCAACCATTCGTGTCAGTGCACGTCGCCGCTTACAACGAGAAGCGCGTGATCGAGCGGCTGCTGGAAGCGCTCGACAAGCTCGATTACCCCGCCTACGAGGTGGTCGTCGTCGATGACTCCACCGACGAGTCGATCCAGATCCTGCAGCGCTGGAGGGACAGGCCGCGCTTCAAAATCCTTCACCGCAACAGCCGCCAGGGCTACAAGGGCGGGGCCTTGCGTGAGGCGCTGAGGTACACCGACCCCAGGACCGAATACATCGTCGTCTTCGATGCCGACTCAGTGCCGTTTCCCGACTCGATCGAGCGCCTGCTTCCGCACTTCTATCGCGTCAGCGAAGGACCGTCAAGCCGGCGCCTCGAGTCTACGTTCGGTCGCAACGATCCTCCCTCGGAACCCGGGCAGATCAAGCGCCGGCCGGAGGTCGCGGCGGTGCAGAGCTACCAGTGGCACGTCCTCAACAAGTC
>JBGPYE010000116.1:0-5950 GCA_041493095.1 Candidatus Dormibacteraceae bacterium | reverse complement strand
CGCTTGTCTCCCCAGTAGCCGAGCGTGACCTGGTGAGCTTCGTGTAGGCCCGGCGGCCTTGCCTCGGTCACCTCGCAGCCGGCGTCGGCGAGAGCGTGCACCGCTGCCCGGACGACGGTCGCGATCGCGTGGGTCGGCTTCGCCATTCCATCGTCGGCGTACCACGCCACCTTGAGGTCTTTGAGCTTGGGCGTCCGCTTGGCCAGCGGCACCGGCACTACGCCTGAATCGATCCCGTCGGGCCCCACCAGGAGCGGCAGGACAAGGGCAAGGTCGGCCACGAAACGGGCCATCGGCCCGACCTGGCTTCGTGGGTCGGTGAGCCCGCCGACCAGGCCGTAGGCGCCCGTGCCTGGAACCAGGCCTGTCGTCGGTTTGAGAGCGGCGATGCCGCAGTAGTGCGCGGGCATCCGGATGCTGCCGCCCGAGTCGCTGCCAATCCCGACCGGCGAGCCGCCGGCGGCGATGATCGCGGCCTCCCCGCTGCTGCTTGCCCCGGGCGAGCGGGCGATGTCGTACGGATTCCGGGTCCCACCGTGCAGGGGGTTCCAGCTGTCTCCGCCGGTACCGCCCGGCGGGCAGTTCGTCTTGCCGATCAGGATCGCGCCCGCTTCCCGCATGCGCGCGATCACGGTGGCGTCGCGGTCGGGAATGTTGCTCCGCAGCATCCGCAGCCCCGCGGTCGTCGGAAGGCCCGCCGTGTCGAAGATGTCCTTGGCTGTGAAAGGGACGCCGTGCAGAGGTCCCGGCACGTTCTTGCGAAAGTTCCGCCGGTCCGCCGCGCGCGCCTGCTTCAGCGCGCTCTCGGCCGTGGCAAATACCACCGCGTTCAGCCGCGGGTTCACGGTGTGGATGTGCTCGAGATGTGCGCGCACCACCTCCAGCGAGGAGACCTTCCTGGTTCGGATGGCGCGCGCGAGCCAGGTGGCCGGCGCCCCGATGATGTCTCTCATGCCAGGTGACTAACGCTCAGACCGTGTCTCCGGGTTTGATGTCGAGCACCTTGACTCCTGGCCCAACGAGATCCTGGAGGGCTTTCGGCCGGCCGACGAGCGGCGGGAAGGTGCCGAAGTGCATCGGCACGACGGTCTTGACCCCAAGGAGCGACACTGCCTTGGCCGCCCGGTCCGGGCCCATCGTGTAAAAGTCGCCGATCGGCAGGAAGGCCACGTCGAACTCGCTCAGCTCGGCGATGAGGGCCATGTCGCCGAACACATCGGTGTCGCCCGCGAAGTAGATCGTAAAACCGTTTTCAAACTCGATCACTAGGCCGCAGGCGTCGCCGCCGTAAAGGATCTTGTCTCCATCTGAGATGCCGCAGCTGTGCTCGGCATGAACGAGCGTGACTTTGATCCCATCGACGTTGACGGTGCCGCCCTGGTTTGCGCCGATGATGCTGTCCCCCGGGATTCCCTTCGATCCCAGCCACGCGCTGATCTCCAAGTTCGTCACGATCTTTGGCTTCGTCGCTTTGGCGATCTCGAGCGCGTCGTAGACGTGATCGAAGTGGCCGTGGGTGATGAACATGAGGTCGCAGCGGTCCACCTTTTTCAGCGCGTCGGGCGCCACGGGGTTGTTCATGACCCACGGGTCGATGTAAATCTCTTTTCCCTTGGCGCTGCGGACCTTCCAGGTCCCGTGGCCGACCCAGGTGAAGCTGACCTCAGCGTTGAGCGCCATACCCTTCCTCCATTACGAAGGCCGGCTCCACCGATCCGGGCGGGCATCTGAACCCTGGATGCGGCCGATACGTGCGTTGGCGCTTGCGCTCCGCTCCTCGCGCATCTTCTAGATGCGCTCCGGTGCGGTGCTCGCGCCGCCTTCGTCTCGGCTCGCCCCAGGGTCCATCTGCTCCGCCCGGCCGGCGGATCCAGCCTTCCCCGACCGGAAAAGCGGATTCTGCCATACGCCCAGGATGAAAACTCCGATCGCGGCGAGCGTCCAGAGGTTGGGGAAGACGAGATCGCACGGCTGCCGGAAGAACGCGAGCAAGAAGACACCGAGCAGAACGAGCACGCCGATTTTGCGCCGCTCGATTCCGCGGACCACGACCAGCAGGACCAGCGGCAGGAGCGGAAGCCACTGGTACGGCCACACCTCATTGGGAATGAGCGCGCCGAGGGCAAACCCGAGCGACATGCCGTAAGCGGGATTCCATCCACTGCGCCAGGCGCCCCACGCTGCGCCGGCGGCAAAGGCGAGCGCGCTCAGGTACGAAAGCGCAAGGGCGAGCGCCGGCAGGTGCAGCGGCGAGGTGACCAGCACGTAGCCCGAGCCGGAAGGCTGCGCGTACTCCTCTCCACCGATCGTGCGCATGAACAGCGTGCGCACCGAGTCATAGGCGCAGTCAGGGTTGTGCGACGCAAGCGACGGCAGCAGCACGTGCTGGAAATAGAAGATGGCGCCGCCCGGGCCGAGCGGCACGAAGCTCACCCCGGTGACCACGACCAGCACCACCGCCAGCGCGACTGCGTATCGGATGCGGTGTTCGGGACGTGGACCGATCACCATCGCGGCCGGGTAGTACTTGAGAGCCGCCACGAGCCCGGCGGCCGCGCCCGCCAGCGCCGGCCGAGAGGCCTCGAGCCAGATCGAGGCCATCGCACCCAGCAGCAGGACCCCGCCGCGCTGCCCGGCGCTGACGTCGGCGAACAGCGGCGGGAAGTAAGCGGCCACCAACCAGAATGCCGGCCTCGCGAGCGGATGGCGGGTCGCGACCACTCGGTATAGGAGGGCCAGCCCGACCAGCAGCGCGGCGGCATCGATGCCCGTCCACACCTGGACGCCGACGTTCTTGGGCAGCAGCGCGACCGGGACCGCCAGCAGCGCCAGGGTTGGGGGGCTGACGAACGCGTCGAGCCCGCCGGGCGGGGCGATGATGTGCACGCGGCTCAGGTAATCCGCCGCCGCGTCGTACATATGAGACGGCGCGGTCAGGTAGGCATGGGCGCCCTCCCACATACCCTCTGTATCGGGACGCCGCGGCGTGAGCACGGTGAGGATGGCGACCCGAATCCAGAAAGCGGCCGCGATCGCCCAATAGAGCGCCGGCCGCGACAGCACGTCGACGGCCGCGCGTTTCAATCCGATCAATCGGTGGGTGGTCTCTGCCGGCCCGGCGCGTCGTTGCGCGAGAGCCAGGTCGTGTCTTTCAAGAACTCGATGAAGGCCAGCACCGATGCCGGGAGCCGTCGCCGCCGCAGATGGACGATGTGCCAGTCGCGACGGATCGGGAAACCGCGCACGTCGAGCTCGACCAACCAGCCACTCGAGAGCTCCAGGGCGCACGCGTAGCGCGAGAGCACAGCGAGGCCGAGGCCCGATTCCACGGCGTGCTTGATCGCTCCGTTGGACCCAAGCTCCATCGCGACGTTGAGCTTCGCGCCGGCCTTGCGCGCAGCCTTTTCGAGTGACCATCGGCTGCCCGACGCAGGCTCGCGCATGACGAACGGCTGGTCTTCGAGGTCCTTCAGCGCAAGTCCACGCCGCCCGGCGAGCTTGTGACCGGCCGGCGCCACTACGACTAGCTCATCGCTGAGAAAGGGAAGGATGGCGAGGTCTGGGTCCTTCAGCGCCGGGCCCACGACGGCGAGGTCGAGCTCGTTGTTCAAGACCTGCTCCTGCACCAGCGTGCGCGTCCCGATCTCGAGCGAGATGACCAGCCCTGGATGCAGCTTCTTGAACGCGCCGAGCGCCGCCGGCAAGAGATAGATGCCGACGGTCGTGCTCGCGCCGACCCGCAAATTTCCTCGTTTGATGCCGCGTATCTCTTCGAGCGCCAGCCCAGCCTCGTCGAGGACGTCGAGGGTCCGCCGAGCGTACGAGTAGAGAACCGTGCCGGCCTCGGTCAGCTGCACCCTCTTGCCGAGGCGATCCAGGAGGGGCAGGCCAAGCGCCTCCTCAAGCTCTTTGACCTGGTACGAGACCGAGGGCTGGCTCAAGCGCAGCTGCTGCGCGGCGAGGCTGAAGCTCTTGAGGTCGGCGACGGTCTTGAACGTTCGCAATTGACGCAGCGTCACCGAGCGGTCAATGTCGAGTGGAGGGCTGTACTCGGGCACGGCGCCTACGATATATGCGCAATGGCTGCCCGGAGACCGAAATCACTCACGCCTGTCCGTCGGACCACGCCCTCGCTCAAAACCGTCGAGGCGCCGCACCGAGTCCAAACGACCGTCTCGGAACAGAAGATCAACCAGTACCGCAAGCGCCGCTACCAGGCGCTGCACGCGGAAACCGAGGCCGCCAACAAGCGGCGCGCCGCGGGAAAGGCGACGGCGCGTGACCGCATCGAGATGCTCCTCGACCAGGGCTCATTCGTGGAGCTCGACGTCTTCGCGGCGCATCGAGCGCACGGATTTGGAATGGAGGAGCGGCGCATCTCGGGCGACGGCGTGGTCGCAGGTTTTGGCGAGATCGACCGCCGCCCTGTCGCGGTTTATGCGTATGACGCCACCGTATTCGGCGGCTCGCTCGGAGAGGTCACCGCGGAGAAGATCGTCAAGGTCCAGGAGCTGGCGCTGCGCAACCGCGTGCCCATCATTGGTATCAACGATTCCGGCGGCGCTCGCATCCAGGAAGGGGTGGTCGCCCTCGCGGGCTATGCCGACATCTTCCTGCGCAACGTGCGTTCGTCCGGAGTCATCCCGCAGATCAGCGTCATCGCCGGGCCGTGCACCGGCGGCGCGGTCTATTCGCCGGCGATCACCGATTTCATCTTCATCGTCGCGGGACAGGGATACATGTTCATCACGGGCCCCGAAGTGATTCGCGTGGTTACCGGCGAGGATGTGACGTTCGACGAGCTGGGCGGCGGTGACGTGCACAACGCCACCTCAGGTGTCGCTCACTTCCTGCCGCAGACGGAGGAGGCGTGCGCGGAGGGCGTCCGCAAGCTCCTCTCGTTCCTGCCCTCGTCAAATGGCGAGCGGCCACCGTTCGTCCCCACCTCCGACGACCTCGAGCGGGCCGACCCGGAGCTCCAGACCATCGTTCCGGAATCGCCTAACAAGCCTTACGACATGCGAGAGCTCGTCGCACGTGTGCTCGACAACCGCGAGTTCTTCGAGATACAGCCGTTCTTCGCGCCCAACATCGTCGTCGGCCTCGGGCGGCTCGGCGGACACGTCGTTGGAATCGTCGGCAACCAGCCCAAGGTGCTGGCGGGCGCGATCGACATCAACGCATCGGTCAAGGCGGCGAGGTTCATCCGGTTCTGCGACGCGTTCGGCATCCCGATCATCTCTTTCGTCGACGTCCCGGGCTACCTGCCCGGCCGCGACCAGGAGCATGGCGGGATCATCCGGCACGGAGCCAAGCTCCTCTACGCCTACGCGGAGGCGACGGTGCCGAAGCTGACGGTCATCACGCGAAAGGACTACGGCGGCGCCTACTGCGTCATGTCGCCCAAGCAGATGGGGGCTGACTTGAACCTCGCGTGGCCGACCGCCGAGATCGCGGTGATGGGCCCGGAAGCGGCGGTCAACATCATCTACAAGCGAGACCTGCGCACGGCCAAAGACCCAGTCGCCAAGCGCAAGGAGCTCGTCGCCGAGTACACGGCCCGCTTCGCCAACCCGTACGTGGCGGCCGAGCGGGGCTACATCGACGACGTGATCGAGCCGAGCCAGACGCGCCGCGAGCTGGTGCGCGGCCTGCAGCTCTGCCTGCGCAAGACGGTGGAGCGACCCCCGCGCAAGCACGGAAACATCCCGCTCTAAGGAATGAGAGGGAACCGGCTCGGTTCCCTCTCATCGGGGCGCTCAACGCGCCCCTGCTCTCCCTCCCGGGATGGGATTTATTGAGTAGTCACTCCTAACCACGCAATGGGGGATTCAAGTACGCATGGGACGGCCGGAGTAAATCCGGCCTACTGACAACGTGGAGGGAACCGGCTCGGTTCCCTCTCATCGGGGCGCTCAACGCGCCCCTGCTCTCCCTCCCGGGATGGGAT
>JBGPYE010000190.1:0-4359 GCA_041493095.1 Candidatus Dormibacteraceae bacterium | reverse complement strand
CTGCAGTTCGAGGAGGCGGTCGCGGCCCTCGAAGCCGGTTTCGGTGACGGCTGGGAGGAGAAGGCCTGCGACGCAGCCGGCTCGATCGCGCGCCTGCTACCGGCACACATCGAGAAGGAGGAGAGCGCTCTCTTCCCGATGGCCGAGGACGTGCTCAGTGCGGACGAATGGGATCACGTGCGGCGACTATGGCAGGAGGCGTTGGCCGCGGTGCTGCCGGCCTGACGGGGGCCTCGCACGTCTCTCTCGCCCGTCATCTTAATAGTGAATAGGCCAGCGGACCATGCATCTGGGCCTGGGCTACCTCAGGCTAGCCTCACTGGATTGCCGATCGTCCCTGCTTTCGGAGGCCATACGGCCCTCCACTTGGGCCCGCTTCCAGCCGGAAACTTGGTTCAAAAGGACATTCGGGATAGCTCCCGTCGAGGTTGAAAGCCATGAGTGCGTTTGAGTTTCCTCGTCTCGATGTTGTCTGGACGGACGCGATCGGAGATCCCGCTCTGGTCGTCGACACCGCCGGCATCGTGGTCAGCTGCAACAAGGAGGCCGCCTGGCTGCTCGGCCGTTCGCCAAGCCAGGTCATGGGACGTCGCTGCGCGACCGTGGTGCGCGGTTGTCTGCCCACTGGGGAACTCATCTGTACGGCGGACTGCCCGCTTGTTCAGGGTTGGGGCCTCCAGTCCGGACCGCCCGCTGTGGACATGCTCGTGCCGAGGGCGGGCCGACGTTCCGAGCGCCGGCCCGTGGTTGTTCACCACATCCCGGTCCGCGACATACAAGGACGGGCGTCGGGCGTGCTGCACATCTTGAAGCCGTCAAGCGAATCGCCTCCCACCAATCCGGGGGCTGTCACGTGGTCCGGGAGCTGAGCCCTCCGGGCAATCATCTGGGTTGATTGGGACCGGTCGCGAGTCCCGCGCGACCAATCTACCGGGCTGTGGCGGTGGTTTGAGGTTGCATAATCCACTTCCTGGCTTCATCAAGAGTTGCGAAATAAGGCGGTGGAGCATTCAATGCGGCGACCCCAGCTGTTAGGCGGGGTCTTGGTCTTGGCAATCGCGGTGGTCGGCGCCATCGCCGTCGCCCGCGAAGGTAGCCCCTCCGAGGAGGCGGGAGGCCATGAGCACTGTTTTGCGGAATGGTGCATCGCACCCCAATCGACCACGATTGGAATTCGGGCGGTAACCGTCCGCGTACAGGTGAGGAGCGACGCCAAGCAGGCATCCCAAAGACCAGACCATCCCCAAGCGTGGGTGATTGATGCAACGGGCCGACAAATCGGGGGACCCCAACATGTGCTCGACGGCCAGTTGGCGCCCGGCGATTCGTACCTTGCAGACCTGACTTTCAGTACCTCCAATCCGGGAACTTGTCCGAAGCTGCTGGTCGGAGAGGGCGGATGGCCGTCATTTCTAGGCCTGGGCTTCGCGGCAAGTCCTTTCACTGCCAGCGCCGAGTGGCGACTCTGCGAAATTGCGGCTGAAGGACTTCGGGCGGCAATCACACCTACCTGGTCGGCATGACGCCTTAGGGTTAACGGCGCAGCCCTGAAGGCGAAGGTAACCGCGTTCGCGGCCATCGCACTTGTACTCTCTGCGTGTGGTGCCGCGGCCACCCCTTGCGTGAAACCCCGAGGCGCTTGCCCGTGGTGCTGCCATTTAAGACACTCGATGCCGGCAAACTCGACAGTCTGGCGACTGGTCGGCTCATCACGCCGAGCCCTTCATTGGCGTCACCATTTCTGCGCAGAAGAAGCTGCACTATGCAGATGGAAGGAGGGCGCCGTGGAATACTTACGTCAGGTCGATTTCGCCCGGCTCGCCGCCACAGACAAACGACGCGCGCAGCCGCTCCTCGACCACGATTCGGGCGCGACCAGCTGCAGCGTCAGCTGCATCAAAACTCCGCCTGGAGAAGGCTCCCCGGCCGGCATGCACACCCATGCCGTCGACCAGCTGTTCTACATCTTGAGCGGGACGATGAGCCTTGAGATCGCCGGGCAGAGTTACGTCGCCGGCCCAGGCACCCTGGTCGTATTTCCCGCGGGCGTGCCACATCGCAACTGGAACGGCGGCCACGAGGCCACAATCCACCTGGCTGTCAACTCGCCGTTACCTGAACCGGGCGAACCCTTTGCGCGCCCGGTCGCCTGATCCGACTCAGGCACGACCGCCGAAGAGCGAGCTCTCCAGGACGTAGAAAAGGGCGATTCCGGCGTACAGCACCGCGCTCAGTTGCGGGCTCACCACCACGGCAACCGTGGCCACGAGGTAGATGAACGGTCCCGGAAGGTAGCTGCGTCCGATGCCGCGCACCACGCGGGCGTCGGCGTTCTCGCGCAGCAGTCGCCCGCCCTGGGCCGCGTATCGCCACATCACGTTGAACATGATCGCCGTGCCCGTCAGCGTGATTCCGTACGACAACGCAGCCGCCTCGGCGCCCTCTGAGGTGATGTGCTCGGCCAAGAGGCGGGTCGGGAACGGAATGAAGGCGATGAGCATCAGGAAGATGATGTTTATCAGCAGAAATAGGCGGTCGACTCTCGCGATCTGGGCGACGACAGTGTGGTGGTTGATCCAGATCACGCCGATCGTCACGAAGCTCACTGCATATGCCACGTAGCTCGGCCAGATGTGAAGCAGCCCTGGGCCCAGAGGCGCGCCCGGCTCCGCCACGTTGAGGATCAAAAGCGTCGCGGCGATCGCAAAGACGCCATCGCTGAAGGCTTCTAGCCGGTTCGGGGACATCGTTTACGGCCGCTGAACCAGTTCGACGATGACCCCCTCAGGGCCTTGAACATAGAGGCATATCGCCCCATCAAACGCGCCGCCGGGCTCGTGGATCGTGATGGGATGGCGCGATACGACTGTGACGCCCGCCGCCGTCAGCCGCTCACGCACAGCGGCCAGGTCATCGACGGTGAATGCGATGTGTATGACGGGCCAGTCGTAAAGCTGGAAACCGACCCGCGTTCCCCGGGGCCGTCGGTACTCGATCAGCTCGACGATCCTTCCATCGCCAGAGTCGAGATCGGCGATGTGCAGCTCCACAGATTCGAGTCCCAGCAGCGCCGCAGTCTCCGAGTCGCTGTACGTGCCCTCCGCCAGGACTCGCAGCCCGAGCAGGTCTCGGTAGAAGCCGAGCGCGCGCGCAAAGTCGGAGGTGTTGACGCCGACGTGATCGATCCTGGAAACGGTCATGGGCGCGCGCTTTCGAGGCGTGGGGGGATGCGATCACGCGCGAAAACATCCTCGATCGTCTCCGCACGCTTCACAAGCTCGGCTTGATCGCCGGTGACGAGCACTGTGGCGGGTCGAGGCAGGGCATTGAAGTTGGTCGCATTGGCGTCCTGGTAGGCGCCGGTGTCGATGAAGGCGAGGACCTCTCCGGCGCGCACCTCAGGCAGGTGCGCCTCCGGCACGACGACATCGAAGCCGCAGCTGATGCCGACCACATCTGCGGTAATTTCCGCCGGGTCGTTGGCGCGCCCAGCAACGCAGACCGTCCACCGGTTCCGCTCCAGGTTTACGTCCGGCAGAAAAGCCTCAGACGTGTCGGTCTCAACCCAGGTGTGCGGAATGGGATGCGCCTGGCGCTTGACGTTCGTCACCGAGCAAATGTGAACGCCGGCGTTGCCATACAAGCTGCGCCCGGGTTCGATCTCCAATCGCAGCGCGGTCGAGAGGCCAGCCTTCGACAGCTCCCTGCGCAATGAGCCGGTGATGGCCTTCGCGTACTCGGCGATGGAGGGCGCGGACGGTGCGGCGCGGCGCCTCGGATCACTTCGCGCAAAAGGATCTCGCGGCAGCGCGAAGCCACCGCCGACGTCGATCTCTTGGGGCTCCCAGCCGCCGGTCGCCTCGCGCAGCTGCGCGATCACCGCGACGAAGCGCTGCATCATGCGGCTCCACACGCGGAGGTTGGTCGTGTGGCGGCCGGCGTGCATCATCACCCCCGTCAGCTCGATGCCAGGCGCCTCGAGCAGCCTGCGAGCCGACGCCGCCAGGCTTTCGGTCGGGATTCCCGGCTTGTACATCTGGGAAGCGGTCCGCAGCGGGACCCGGCCCGCGTAGAACTCCGAGCGAGCGGCGAAGTCAAAGTCGGGCCGTACCCGCAGCCGCACGCGCGCCCTCATGCCGGCGCGCTCCGCCGCGGCGATCACAAGCTCGACCTCGCGCTCCGAGTCCAGCGTGATCCGCGCTCCCGCGCCGACGGCGCGGAAGAGGAGGTCCGCAGTCTTCGAGCTGCCGTTGAACGAGATCAGGTCGGGAGGAACACCGGTGAGCAGGGCGGCGTGGAGCTCGCCGGGTCCGAACGTGTCGCAACCGGCGCCCTCCTCGTTGAGGATCCGGCGCAGGG